>JAFSZR010000051.1 GCA_017459135.1 Lachnospiraceae bacterium
ACATACCTAAGAATTATCATGAGCAGATTATAAAAGGCGAGCTTTCGGCAATCGCAACATATGACGGTGATAAGGAAAGTGACAACATGGTTGGGATTTCTGTAACCGGAAGTCATGCCGGATGGTTGGAAATAGTATGGCTTGCCATGGGGGAAAAATATTTGCAGACGGTTCAAACCGCTGAATTCTTGCGATATGTATTCAGGCGGAGCAGAAAGATTAGAGATTATGTGGGTGCATTTACCGAAATCCATATGGATGAAAATACATCATTTCACAAAGATATATTGATCCTTGCGGGTATGGAGCTTCACGAAGCAAAGAACAATATATATGAGCTTAATCTTTCTGAGGTTGAGCAGGAAAAATTGCTATATGATGCGGCAAAAAAATCGGATTGTATATTTCTTGAAGATGCATCGGATGAGCTGCTTTCGGAATTGGAAGATGCATTTGCCGAGGATAGCAGGGCTTTGCCGGTTCCGACCTATATGGATTGGGATGTTTATAAAGGAGATTTATCCGTGATTTGCCAACAAAACGGTAAACCGACGGGGGCGATTCTTGTTTCGGAGGTTAAGGATTATCTTCTTGTAAATCTTGTTTACGGAACCAATGCCATGGCTGTTCCGGCGGTTCTCGGAAAGGCACTTATGAAGGCAAAAGAAACTTATGATGGGGATAAAAAGATTCTTATGCCGTTAGTAGCCAAAGGAGCGGTAGAGCTTATAGAAAAGCTTGCACCTAAGGCTAAAAGGGGTGACATTATGGAAGCGGTAGTATGGTTTAAGAAGAAAAAGATTCCAAAGGCAATGCGGTTTATGCTTGAGCAGATGTCCGGTGAATCGGAAGCTTAAACTGATTAAGGCTTTTATACAGAAGGGAAGGTATTTATGAATCTTACAATTATTGATGATGACAATGTAAAGTTTTTTGAAAATGCAATTGGGGAACGTTATAAAGAACGTTCCGAAGTTGAAATATTTGCGGGAGTTACGGATGATGAGGAAGCTGCGGTTGCTGCCGGTGTTTTTGAGGAGACACCGGAAGGTCTCTTTTTGAGCTTTATTGCGGTTTCCGAAGAAAAAAGAAGACAGGGAATCGGAACATTTTTGATAAACGGTATCGCTGAGCTGGCAAGAAATGCCGGCATAAAAAGCATGGATACCGTTTTTTATTTGGACAAAGATGACGAAGGGAAAAAAGGTTTCAAAGAGTTTCTTAAGCATAACGGATTTGAGATAAGCGATATAGAAGGAAAACGATCTATTTATGATATGTACAAGGTTATGGATCTGCCGACATTCACAGGTGAGAGACTTAAACGTCCGTACAGGCTTAAATCACCGGCAGAGCTTAACGAAAAAGAAAAAGAGCTGGTACTTGCCGTAAATAATCCGATGATAAATCCAAAAGAATTTATATCGCTTAACAATCGCTACGGAGGAGTGATTTTTAATAAAGATGAAGTTTGTGCCATGCTTGTTGCAGAGCTTTTTGATGAAGGTGTCCGTATCGGAAGCATTTACGGAGACGGCGGCGGACTTGAGTTTTTCCCGTATCTGTTTGAACATGCAAGAGAAGTACTCGGACGTGAGGGTATGGAGATAGATGAACTCTTTATAGATACAGTAGGAGAAAAAACGGTAATCTACGAAGAAATGTTGCTTGGTAAAATGGGGATTAAGCCGATAAGAAGCTATAAGGCTTGCGGTGCACTTTTGGATTTGACAAGGAGGTAAGACAATGGGAAAAGATGCAGTTATCAATGCAACAAAACAGCCGGAAAATGTTACTTTCACTCCTGTGCAGGTCGAAGAGCAGCAACAAGATTTCTTTTCGGTGAAACTTCAAAATCATATAACCGAATTTGAGAGAAAAGAACAAGAACAGGATAACTTTTTTGCTGAAGAGTCGTATGAAACCGAAGAAGAACACGAGAGAAAAATATACGGTAATTATTACGATTTAAGCAAGCATATGACAGATATAAGACATTATCATTTGTCAAAGGTTATTCGTGAAGAAAGAAGTGCGGACAAGGCTATTGATAATAAGTATTCGGAATTTTCCGCCCTTTATAAATCCTTAAAACCGGAGATTAGGAATAAGTTTATGCCGGTAGCATCGTATATTAATAATGTATTTGAGGAGACTGAAATATTAAAAAAATATATAGATGATATCATTAAAAAGCCTGAACCTCGTCTTGAGGAAGAAAAGATTATATATCAAAAAAATATTCTTCAGGAAATAAGCAAGGTAAATTACATAAAGAATCAGCATGCTTTATCAATGAGAATGATAATATCTTATTTGAAGAATTTTAAAAATGACAAGTTTATTGAGAAAGATGAACAGAGCGAGCATATTATATCTGTTTTTGGTTCATTATTTACGGGATTTGGTGAACTAAAGGATGCAAAGTATAGGGAAGAGGATGCGGAAAATGCCGTTTTACGTGCCGAAGCTATTAAAAGTATGCTGTTAAGACATGGTTCGAAGAATGCGGTCAAATCGACGACTCCTGAAGAACGTGTTGAAGAAATTAGAAAAAAGCTGGTAGATGATTGTGTTAAAAAGCTTAATCAGGCAAGTAATAAGGAATTGGAAGAACGTGAAGAGGCTTTGGAACCCTATAAGGAAAGATTTAATAAGCTTATATCACATGATGAGAATAATGTTTTTTCACCGTTCTGGATACCTTTATCAATGAAAAGTGAGGATGAAGAAAAGGATACTAAGGAAAAAGCAAAAAAAGATGAAGTAAAGGTTACTTTAACCAAGGATCAGCTTGATATTATGAACGAAGCAAGTCTTAACCGTTTTGTTCTTTCTTCGTTATGTGAAAATATAAAGACAAATAATCCTAATTCCGCGGGAGCTAAAATAGCTGAACAATTTGATAAGGCTGTAATAGGTTTCACTTCAACCATCGAAAGATATTCCTATGATGCTCACGAGCAAACCGAATCCATACTAAGCGATGAGAAACGCAGTAATACAAATAAAGAAGAGGAACTTCGAAAAATAAGAAACAGACTGGTTGAGTTGTCAAGATATCATGGACAGGTATGCGACAGAATGTCCGAGATACTCGGTGTTATCGGAAGAAAGTGGACGGGTGATACTATAAGCGATAAAGAGGAAGCAATTCTTTCGGTAATTGAAAAAGCGGGTGAAAAGCTAAAAAGTATAATTGAACCTGCGGATGATTTAAAGGAAATGCCGGTTAATCTTGAAGCTTCGGATGAAAGATGTGAAAAGGCTATTATAGCTTTGGATCATTTTGAACGTTACTCTACGGGAATAATACTGTCTACGGCGAGGTTAAAGGATAAAAAAACAGGCTTAATAACAGGAGATACCGATCGTAGGGCTGGTGAAAATATAGAAAAGCAATTCGGTAGTGAAATACGTTTTATAGATATTGCCAGAAGATATCGTCGTGACAATATATTAAATATCAGTGAAGAGATGGGCGATGTCAAAATTCAAGTCGAAGCCAAAGGTACGCAGCAGGTGCAGACACAGCAAACACAGGAAGAGCAAAGTCAGCAACAGCAGGAAAAGGTATCAAGGATATCAAGTATTGCCGAAGGATTACAAAAGCATATACCTGAAAAGGAGATGACCAAGCTAAAAAAGTTTGAATTTAAAAAAGGTGAATTCAAAAGTGTAGGAAAGTGTCGTGCTTTTTGGTTAAGGCATGGTTTTGTTTCCGACGGAAAGCTTAAAGCCGCCGTAGATACGCATATTGACAGAATGCTTCTAAGTGAGGAATTAAACGATAAGGATCTTGCTATTGCAGCCTCAAATATAGGTTCAAGTACTGAAGTGATTTCGGATGAAATGTTTAATAAAAAACTTAAGGGCAAGGAAAAAACCGTATTATATACCAGATTAAATGCATTCAAAACACTTTCGGAAAAGACAGATGAAAAAGGCATATTCGGTTATTCCAAGGATGTAATTGAAATGCTTGGAGCTGCGGATATAGATGAGGAACTTGATTTATCCGATGAATACTTCGAGAACTATCCTCAATCTTTGAAGGTTGTTCTTTTATATAAGCTTATTAAGGATATATCTGTGCCGGGAGAAGATAAAAAATCAATTGAGATACGTGATAGAATCGATGCGGCAAAATCAGGTATAGAAAAGCTTTACAATGCACTTCGCCAATCTGATAATTATAAAGCTGCAATGACAAGGCAAAATGATAAAAATATAAATGTAAATTATAATTCGCTTACGGATATGATGTTCAGAGACAGAAAAGACTTGGCAGATGATGAGATTGAAACAGTATCTGATTGGGCGGGATACTTAGATAAGAATATCAATAAAACAGTAGAGGGACTTAAAATCAGAGAGAAACATTCTGAGGAAGGTAAGAAAGTTATAGATGAAGTTGCCGATAACGCAGAAGAGGATCTGAAAAAAATACAGGAGGCGGAATACAATAAGAAAGTAGAACGCGTAAAAAGTAATTATGAGCGTATATTAAGACGTGTTGAGGAATATACCCCGGTAGATCGTTACAAGGAAATAGTAAGAGAACCTGTTGCTATTCCGGATTATATTGCAAAAGTTGGTGCAGGTGCATTTGAAGGATTGCTTAAGATGAATTTAAAAACAATGATAATAAAGCGATTCAAGGATGCCGGTCTTGAGACCTTTTATGCAAACGACGAAGGTAATATTTACGCTCAGGCGAAGGAATATGCAATAAACTCAGGATATACCGGAATAAAAAAAGAGAGCGATTTGGGAGAGCTTACTCTTGAACAGCTTAAAGAATTTGCGGCTCTTGTTTCAATCAGACTCTCAGAGTATCCGAAACTATTAAGTGCTGTATGTAAAAAAATGAAAATAGCGTCGCCTATGGATTTGTCAAAAGAGCAAAGAGAGTATGTCCTTTCACAGACGTTTGCAGGAAAAAATCTTGTTTTGGATGATGTGTTTGCTACGCTTGAGGTAATAAAGAATCGTCGTGAATTTTTGGATCATAATAAGTATGCAGTTCTTATTGGTGGAAAAGAGACTATATCGCCGAGATTTTATAATGATATTACCAAACTCAAATATAATACAAGCGGAAAAGACGAAATTCGTGCTGAAAACAGAATCAGCAGAATGGATGAACTTGATGAAATGATAGCAAATGCATGTAAAGAAGCAGGCGTACAGATGCCAAAGAGCTTTTATGAATTTGCTGTCGAGAAGAGAATTGAGGAAGAGACAGCCAGAAGAAAACTGGATAAACCGGCAGAGGCCGGAGACAATGACACAACCAAAGAGACATCCGAAACGACACATGGTATATTTACGCCTGCTAAACAAATTGAAACTCCGAAATCAAAAAAGAAGAAAACAAAAAAAGAAGAACCACAAAATAAGATTATAGGTATGACGGAGGAACAACTTGTCAGTGCATACAAAGCATATATCGTAAATGACTGGTATAATTCTGTAATACCACCGAGTGGAAATGCTAAACTGGATATGGTAAGAGATGCTCTTTCAAAAGATGGTTTCTTTAAATCTAAACAGGATAAGAGTCATTTTAAGTATTACGGTATTTTGAAAAACGGAGCTGCTGTTTCGGGCGCGCTGGGAGCAGTAAAGATAACCAGTGGAAATAAAACCGAAGAAATGGACCTTTTAAATGATACTCAAAGGTCTGTTTTTGAAGCGAAATTGGCAACAAATATGCTTGATAAATTTGTAAATAAAGAGGTTGCGGCTCGTGTTTATTGTAATCAGAAAAACATCGAATATACAGAAACTCTTAATAAGCAATTGCAGATGTTTTATAATGATGAGAAATTTGAAGATAAGATGATGATTGCAATAAACGGACTTGCGGGAAATGATAGTAAAGATCTTAATGTTTATCTTGAAAGAAGAGATAAACGTGTAAAAATGATTAAAGATAGCGGATACGGTTTACTGCTTCCTATATTGTTTGAAAGCGAAAAATTCACGGATCATCTTGTTGGAGATAGTGAGGAAGAATATAATCATTTCTATAAACATTATTTTAAAAGAGCAAAGAAAGTTGTAGAATTAATTGCCGTACAACCTTACGGAGAACAGTATCTTATTGGTAAGAAAGCCGAAATCCTTTCGTTTATATTTGATGTAACCGATAAGAATTTAACAGCCAAGGACCATTTGAATCTGGATGCGTATAATAACGAGATAGAAAGTACAGTCTTAAAGGATAATATTACTCTTAAACAAGTAGTATCCGCCGCAATTACAAAAAGAACCGAGGAAGGTATGTCGAATAAGAAAAAAGACCGTATTCGTGTTGAAGAAGGTAATCTTTATTTAATGGCACTTTTGTTTGACGGAATCGGTGCGGTTCTTGATGAAAATAAGATGGCAGCCTACAGAAAGAGAGTTTCAGCCAATACTTCCGAATTGAAAAATGCACTTAATGCTGTATTTGAAGAGAAAATTGCCTCCGGATATAAGTATTCCAAGAAGAAAATAGAAGCTATAAAGGAGTCGATTTCTCAAAATGAAAGAAAAAACCTTTTTATGGTCAAGGAGGAAGAATACAAGGACGGTCTGACCCAACGAATAAGAGATTGGGTAGATAAAATTGAAGAAATAGATAATAAAGAAGCTGAAAATACCGTAAGACGTAAGAACATAGAAAATAATATGCAAAGGCTCCTGAATATCAAAAAAGCCGGAAGACTCAGATTTGAAGAATATCATGCGCAGACCGATAAAATGCGTAGAATATGTGAAGCGGAATATAAGAATATGGTTGAGGAAAAGGGCTCGCGGGCTAAAGCAGACGAACATTTTAAGAATATGATTAATGGCTTTTCCAAAGAGATAAAGACTATGATTAGTATTTTTATAGATACTGAAAGTAAACAGCTTCCTAAAAATGGGGCACTTAACGCATTTTATAATGAAACACTTTCACGAATGGCATATCACGTTTCGCATGAAGGAAAAGAACAGGCAGAACTCGATCTTAAGCTTGATCATAACAGATTTTATAACGTAAGAAGTTTTTATGATATAGCCGATAATTTTTTGAAACAAAATGAAATGACAAAAGATTATGAAGAATCGACGAGAGATAATATTATCGGAGGATTATTAAATTTTTACGGACAACAGCTTCTTTCCGAGTCATATCTTGTTACCGCTGATGTAATAAACAAAGAGTTGGAAAAAATGTTTGATAAAGATACAGTAGGTAATGAAATAGCCGGTCTTTTGGAACACGATTCCGGCGGATATTATGCTGTGGGAAGTGATGGCTATAACTATGGAGAAACACCGCTTCTTGCAGTCAATAAAAAAGACTTTGATGATAAACTCAGTAAAGAAGCTGGGAAAAACAATAAGTTTAAAAAGGAATTTGATGATTATAACAGCTTAAAGCCTGAAGTAAAGATTCTTGTGGAACACCTTCTGATTAGGGACGCAAACTCATATGACTATGGCGGTTTCTTTGTAAGAGCAGCACTTGAGAAAACTATCCAAGAAACATCAAGGTCTGACGTTGTCTTAAGTTATATGAAAGGTGAAAAGCTTTCCGAACCTGATTATAAGCAGGTTATTGATATTCTTACGGTGAATGGAAAATTATCTGCCGATCGTTTGCATAATGCTATATTTTTGGCAAAAGATATTGATGAAATGAGACAGGTTGACGGGCTTTCGGTTGACAAAGAAACTTACAAGAATTTGATTGAGGACGTAAACAAGGATAAGATTAAAGAAACAGTAGATGGAGAATATGCGCTTAATCAAATAGAAGAAGTTGAGGCAGTTGCCGAGGCGGTTGCACGTGATTTTCAGGTGGAAAAATATCGAACCAATATTGATAAGATGTGGAGCTTTTACACGGTTCTTCGTCCGTTTAAAAATGAGATTAAGGCATACGGAAGCGTTCACAGATCGTTGAGTAATAAAACAATAGATGACACTAAAAATGAGCTTGAACAAGTCACTGATGAGGCAAAAAGAAAAGAAATAAATGACAGGTCGGAAAAACGCTTAGCCAGATTAAGAAAAGCTAATCAGATTTTCAAAAACTTTGAACGTTTGGAAAGCTATGTAAATTTGATGAGATCAAATGAACAAATAAAAGAGAAAATCTCATCCGCTGCGACTAAGGAAAAAGAAAAAGACGAAGCATGGAAAAATGCATATAAGACAAGATATGAGATGTCAAGACTCGAGTCGTATTTTTATTCGGATCTTGGACTTACGGTTTCCTTAAGTCAGATGAATCGAGATAATGAAAAGCTTAAAAACGGTACGGCAAGTACAGCTGATTACAAGAAAGCTTTATCAAAAAATACGGAATATACAAAAGATGGATTTTCGGATTTCTTGGATAAGCAGGTTTTCCGTGTGGACGGAACTAAAACAAAAAGCAGCATAAGACGTACGGACGATGATGAGAGTTTCTTCCCTGAAAATGTAGTTAGTGCGGTGCGTGAAATAGACAAATGGATAGCGAAGAACGGTAACTCACTTTCACGCGGCAACTCAGAGTCTACATTTGCAGCCGATATACTCGGTCATCCTATGCGTGAAAGATTGTTTGTATATTATATGGTTGAAAAACAACATATGGATACTCCGACCGGTTTGGATGCTGCTATGGCGGTAAACGGATATGTCCCGAACATTGATAAATTCTGCGAAGCCATAAATGCACCAAAATATAAGATTCATCAATATATTATTTCCGCAATAAAAGATACGGATTTTGTAAGAGAACACGAATCTGTCAGAAGTGCGCTTGCAGGTTTTGGAACGATTAATCTTGAGTCAATTGAAAGTGCTATAAGACTTCTTGATGATGATAAAATGCAAATTTCGGATCAACTTGTAAACTATAAGGAGGCGTTAAAGACCGATTACAGCGAAATCCTGACAAGGCATCCGGAGAATGTAAAACTTAAAAATTATCTTGAAGCAAGAAGAGACAAGCAGGAAAAGCTTAAGATGATGCTTTTTTCTCTTGAAAAATCAAGGGAACTTGCACAAATATCCGATGAAGCTGTGATAAACAAAAAAGAAAAGCTTGAAGCGGCCCAAAAACAGGCACTTGAAATGCGTATGAATATGATTATGCTGATAGATGCCGAAAAGAAGTTGACACAATCAAAGTTTGAACTTAACGGAGAGCTTAAAAATGACAGAGATTTGCAAAAGACTTTCGAAAGTGAAATAGGAAGAAAAATTTATAATCCGGATGACGATCAATCGACTTCTGAGACGATAGACGGATATATGGATAAGATCAATACGGTTGCAGGCTTGCTTTCCACTGCAGACGATAGTCTTTTTGAATCGGGAATATTTGCCACAGTTAACGGAATTACAGCATTTTCAAAAGTAATTACTACATGTTTTGCGACTGATTTTAAGAGCGATGAAAGGTCGGTAAATCAAAAGATAACCGATGCAACTACGATTATGGATGCTATAGCCGATGCAGCGGAACCGGTTTCGGAAATGATTAAATCGATAGTAGGAAGTTCTTCGGAATTATTCGGAACGGTAGGAGGAGTAATATCTAGCGGACTTACAGCGGTAACAGGTACAATAGAAACCGTTCAGGCAGCTGCTAACCAACATACCGTTAACAAGTCGAAAAAATCAAGAACCGAAAAGACAAAAAAGATGATTAAAGAGGCTGAAAAAACGGGTGATAAGAATAAGGTTCGTGAAGCAAAAGAATTGGCTCGTGCAGCATATAATGTCGGAAGAATGCAGGATAACAAATACGGAACGCGTGAAGTACAAAGTGCACTTAAAGCAACGGGAGGAGCAGTATCTTTGGCGACTGCACTTATTCCTGGATTAAACGTAGCCGGTGCTGTAGCAGGTGGAATAATAAGTGCCGTATCATTTATTCATAAATTCTACAAGGAAAAAGAAAACAGAAACGATGCGCTTGATTTCTTCCTTGGTATGGATAAATTGATAGAAGAATACAAAAATAGTAAGGGCGTAATGAATTACGGCACGAAAGATGATAAAGAGCTTATTCGAAATATGATGCTCAGGAAATTCCATTTCTCATCAGCAGAGCAATTCTTTAACGACCTTTCTATGAAATATGCAAGGCATTTATATGACCAGATATTCTTCAAGAGTGACGGTACGATGATAAGAGAAGGTGATACGGATGAAATTGCGGCCAGAAAAGAATTCACGGATCTTTTCCCTGAATTGAAATTTATATGGCCGGCTGAGGGCGGCGCACCGCATCCATCGGTAGAAGAAATGGCGGCGGATTTGATGAAGCTGTCATAGCTAAGCGTACATATAAACAGATTTTTATAAGATGAGGAGATATAGATATGAGAGAAGAGAATAATTTAAAAAGAAGAAATGTACTTGAGATGATGGCAAGCGGTTTTGATGCGCAGGGTACCGGAGCAGTGGTTATAAACAAGGGTGTTGACGGTGCCGAGTGCGATATTCTTTCCGTAATACATGATGATATTGAAGGATTAAACGATTCCGTAAGAGGAAGATATTATTTCCCTGAATTTGAGATTGCTGCGGACAATGTTCAATATTTTACTTGTGCCATAGAGCTTTCGGATGAGCTTACCAAAAAGGATTCTAACGCATATGCAAAAATATGCAATGAGATTAATCCGACCCTGGTTTGCGGTTCATTTGTAATATATCCTGAAGTGGGACTTGTATATAATCTTACGGTTCCTTTGATAGAGAGACTTACCGAGGATGAGCTTTTCGAGCAGGTAAATATCACTATAGGAAATGCTTTAGCTATGGTGGGAGCTTTTATAGACAGATTTAAGGCATAATCACAGAGATTAATATTATGAAGATATTGATAGCAATTGATTCGTTCAAGGGATGTCTTACCTCATATGAGGCGGGATATGCCGTTAAAGAAGCGATAAAAGAATTAAACAATGATGCGGAAGTTGAAGTCTTTTCCGTCTCGGACGGCGGAGAAGGCTTGACGGAAGCACTTCTTGCAAATAAGGAATATGAATTAAGAACGCTTAACGTGACGGGACCTTTGGGAAATATTATAGAAGCTTCTTATGGCATATACCAACGTGACGGAAAGAAAACAGCCGTAGTGGAAATGGCGGCAGCGGCCGGACTTACGCTCGTACATAAGGAAAAACGCAATCCGCTATATACCACAACCTATGGAGTCGGTGAAATGATTCTTGATGC
>JAFSZR010000052.1 GCA_017459135.1 Lachnospiraceae bacterium
GCGGGTATATCAATTATAAATTGCCTTATGATATCAAAGAATACCATAGGAAATTTATACATAGAAAAACAGTTTGATCAGGTTATCGCAGATGTGAAAGCCGGTTCTAACTTAAGTGAAGCTATAGATAAGGTTGATGGCTTTACCAAAAAGCTTTCATCGTCGATTATGGTAGGTGAGGAAACCGGAGCACTTGATTCAATGCTTGTTTCAACCGCAAACCAAATGGAATATGATTCGGAGATTGCATTAAACAAGCTTGTATCATATCTTGAACCGTCTATGATAGTAGTTATGGCGGTAATAGTTGGATTTATAATAATATCCGTAATACAGCCTATATATGGCTCTTACGCACAGATATCTCAATCTTATCAATAAATGAAGGGGTGAAAATAAATGAGTACGGTTATATATCTTGCCAATCAACAGGTACAGATAGTTACAGGAAATTCAAACGGCAAAAAGATAGTTATAAATCAAGGGTATACGTTGGATGCACCTGAAGGAAGCATAATAAACGGTATTATAATGGATGCCGATTCCTTCATAGGTTTTCTTCGTAATACCTGGGCATCGTTAAGACTTCCGGCAAAGGATGTTGTGGTTGTAATAAACAGCTCGAAGTTTGTAGGTAAAAATATTGAGATGCCGATTTTAAGTGACAGTAAAACTCTTGAGTTTATTGAAAGAGAATTTACGGATATCAATAAAGAGAGCAGCTATTGCTACGGTTACATACCGCTTGTAACGGAGGGAAAGACAAAAAGAGTATATGCTGAAAATATCCCTACGGACTTTATAAAGGATTATCTTGATATTTTTACCGAAGCCGGTATCAAAATCAAAGCTATATATTCGGGCGAAAGCAGCATAATTAATTTTGTTGCAAAAACCGCAGGAAGAAAGTACGGAACGTTTATTATGGAAATAGCTGACCGTATGATGATAACAACACTTTTGTTTGTAAACGGCTCGTTTTACTATTTTAACAGTACAAGATGCTTCCATGAGCTGGAATCCGAAGAATATGCACAGGATATGGCACGCTCGGCAAGCCAGATAATTCAGTTTATGCAGGCGCATCAGATAGAATATCCGTTGGAAACAATTATTCTTGCGGGAGTAAATCCTCTTAATATATATACCTACAGTGAAGCGATACTTCAGCAGGGTATTCAGGTTCCGGTTCAGGTGTTCTCCGATGAAAATGTTCAATCGGGTGTTGATATACAAAATTGTATTCATGGTGCGGGCGGACTTATCAATACAGGAAAACATCAAAACTTCCTTACGCTTTACAGCTCGGCAAAGAAGAAATCGGATGAGCAAAAGGGAAGTAAGGTCGGGATATTTATCATTCTCGGAACGGTTGCCGTTATGGGTATAGCTCTTGCATCGGCACTTACCGCAAAAGTATTAAAAAACAGAGAACTTAAAAAAGCGAAGGAAGCTAACGAAAGCATGGAAACACAGGTTACCTGGTATGACATGACTGTAGCGGAAAACGAATTTATCAGTGCTCAATATAATTCGATAGTAGGACTTGATGAAAATATATATACCTATCCTGTATGTAATACAAATGTAATAAATTGTATTAAGCAATGCGCAGGAAAATATGCGGAGATTAGTTTTGAATCCTTTGATGCAGATACGGGTGTTGTAACATTTACGGCTACATCCAAAACAGTTGATGAGATTTATCTTTTTATTGCGGAATTAAATAAGCAGGATATATTTAACAGTGTTGATTATTCGGGTTATTCGTATCAGGAAAGCACGGAAAAATGGGACATTAATGTTAACTGTACGCTTGCCGAATCAGCAGGAAGATAGGAGGGGATATAATGAAATTTGAAATGACTGATAGAGATAAAAAATTACTTATATTCCTGTCCGTATTTGTAATAGTTGTATGTATAGGATATTGGGGTATTTATCCTGTTATAAAGGATATTAAAAACATAGACAAAAAAATCGAGACTGAAAAAGATAAAGAGGAAATGAATCAGCTCAAAATTTCTCAGCTTCCTATTATAGAAACCGAGAACGAGAGAATGAAGGAAGAGATAGTAGGCGCCAGAGAAAGCTATTATCAGATAATGAGCAGTAACGAAATTGATAAACATTTTACCAATATGGTTCTTACTTCCGGACTTTATTCTTACGACTTGAATATCAGCATCTCCAAAGATACGACAAGTCTTGAACCGTATCAATATTCAAAAAAGGCATTGCTTGCTTCGGATGAGTATGTAAGCGATGATGATTCCGATTATGACAGTGCCGATGATTATCTTAATGAAGATGAGGATGATGAAAGCTTGGATTTGTCGGATGTTGAAGATTATACTTCGACGGGAATATATACTGCAGTAATTACCATGAAAATAGGCGGAGATGAAGATAAGCTTATAGCATTTCTTGATTCCTTATGCAATACGGATAAGAAGTTAAGAATCGTAAATTATAACTTTTCTGAAGAAAAAAGCATAGAATATAATGTTTCCGATGGGGATGATGAAACGGAAGGTTATGACATAAAGTCAAATATGATATTAAATGTTACTTTTGAAATCTATATGTGCGAGGAATAATATATGGAAGTAAGAAATAATAAAAATATAAGAATAGGTGATGTACTTCAGGAACTCGGATATGTAAACGATGAACAGGTAGGTCAGGCTATAGCTTATCAGAAGGAAAATAAGGGCGTCAGACTCGGTGGTGCACTTATTGCCCTTGGTTTTATCACAGAAAAGCAGATGCTTGAAGCTTTGGCTAAAAGACTAAATTACGATATGGTAAATATATCCGATTTGCAGGTAAGCATTGAAGCGGTTGAAATGATTCCGAGAATGCTTGCTGAAAAGTACTGCATGATGGGTTACAAGGTTGCCGATAATGTTTATTACATTGTCGTAAACGATCCTCTTAATTTCTATGGAATAGAGGATATAAGACAGATAGTCGGAATGGAATTAAATATAGCTCTTTGCGAGCAGGCACCTCTTGAAAATTCCATTCAATATTACTATTCGGAAGTATCTGCGAGAGAGGCTGCAAAGAAAGCCGCAGCAAACAGTACTCAGGTTAGTGAGACGGTTGAGATAAGCATTGAGGAGGGCGATGATGATACACCTATCATTAACCTTTTCAACAGTATACTTATCAGAGCATATAACTCAAATGCATCTGATATACATATTGAGCCTTTTGAGTCTCATACAAGTGTACGTATGAGAATGGATGGTGTAATTGTTGACTTTATGACATTGCAGAAGAATATCCATAATTCACTTATAGCACGTATTAAAATTCTTGGTGATTTGGATATAGCAGAAAGAAGAGTCCCTCAGGACGGACACTTCAGAATAAATATAGAAGGTGTAAACCTTAACGTCAGAGTATCTGTTATTCCTACGGTATTCGGAGAGAAGGCGGTATTAAGACTTCTTGCTTCGGCATCAAGCATAGACCATATGGGAACCTTCGGTATGACGGACAAAAACTACGAGATAGTTAAGAAGATGCTCCAATCTCCAAACGGTATTATATATGTGACAGGACCTACAGGTTCCGGTAAGTCAACCACACTTTATATGATTCTTGAGGAACTTTCAAAGAGAAGCGTTAACATATCCACCATAGAAGACCCTGTTGAGAAAAATGTTGCCAAGCTTAATCAGATGCAGGTTAACAATGTTGCGGGACTTACATTTGAAGTCGGCTTAAGGGCATTGCTCAGACAGGATCCTGACATCATAATGGTTGGTGAGACTCGTGATTCCGAAACGGCTTCCATTTCGGTAAGAGCCGCTATAACCGGACACCTTGTTCTTTCCACACTCCATACAAATGATGCGGCATCATCGGTAGTAAGACTTATTGATATGGGTGTTGAACCGTATATGATAGCAAACTCATTGGTAGGTATTGTGGCACAAAGACTTGTAAGAAAGGTTTGTCCTTTCTGTGCAACGACAGGACCTATGACTCCGGAAGAAGAAGCTATAGCAGGAGTACATTTTGATATGATTAAACATCCTGTAGGATGCAGACAATGTAACAATACGGGTTATAAGGGAAGAATATCAATTCATGAAATCCTTGTTATAGATAAAAATGTTCGTTCTATGATAACGAGCGGAGCGTCTGTTGAAGAGATTAAGGAATATGCAATAAACGAGCAGGGAATGAGCACACTGAAGAGAAGTGCTCTTGAACTTGTTGAGCAGGGAGTTACAACAATAGATGAGTTGCTCAAAGTTTCATATTATGAGTAAATAGGGGGGTAAATGTTATTATGATGATTGATGAGATGATTCTTAAAGCAAGAAGCATGGGATGTTCGGATATACATTTATCTGTAGGACTTCCTACAATGTTTCGAATAAACGGAAGATTACAGGAGGTTGACGGCGGAAACAATGCTGAGAAGCTTTCGATGATAGTTGAGATGCTTTCGGAAGAACAAAGAGCTGATCTCGAAGACGGGCTTGATGCGGATTTTGCGATATGTTCATCTGACGGAAACAGACAGCGTGTCAATGTTTTTAAGCAGGACGGAAAGCTTGCCGCAACCATAAGACTTCTTAATTCGACGATACCGTCACTTGATATGCTCGGACTTCCGCCGGTACTTAAAGAACTTGCCGCAAAGCCGAGAGGTCTTATTCTTGTAACCGGACCTACGGGCTCGGGTAAATCAACAACACTTGCTTCGATGATTGACAGTATCAACGAAACAAGACCGGATCATATAATAACTATAGAAGACCCTGTTGAGTATAAGTATCAAAAGAAGCTTGCTCTTATACATCAAAGAGAAGTCGGAAGAGATGTAAAGGATTTTGCGTCGGCCTTAAGAAGTGCACTTCGTGAAGATCCGGATATAATTCTTGTCGGAGAGATGCGTGACTATGAAACAATTTCCGCAGCCCTTACGGCAGCAGAAACAGGTCACCTTGTAATGTCAACACTTCATACAACCGGTGCACCTCAGACAATTGACAGAATTATAGATGCATGTCCTGCAAATATACAAAATCAGATAAGAACTCAGCTTGCGGGAGTTCTTAACGGCGTAATAACCCAGTGTCTTGTGCCTAATGCAAACGGAACGGGACGTGTAGCCGCAACCGAAATTCTTATCGGAACAGATGCTGTTTGTAATCAGATTAGAGAAAACAAGTGTCATCAGCTCGGCTCACTTATGCAGTCCGGTTCGGCTTTCGGAATGCATACCCTTAACAATGACCTTTCAAGATATGTCAGCATGGGAATGATAACCAAAGAAAATGCATACAGATACTCCAACGACAGAGCAGAACTTGATCAATACATGTAGACAACTTACTTTTTCGTAAGTATTTGACGATATATATAGTAAGGTATGTGATAAGTTGTTTAGGATGTTAATAGGGAGGAGGGCGTAGTATGAGTAAAAGATGTTTTGATAAATATAAGAAACGTGATAATAATGGTTTTACTCTTGTTGAGCTTATGGTAATTATTGTAATTCTTGCTATTTTTGCTGCTATTGCGGTGCCTGCCTTTCTAAGTTACCTTGATAAACAAAAACGCGAGCAGGTAATTATAAACGCAAAGGATTGTTTAATGTCTGCTCAAAGCCTTTCGACCGATCAATATGTATATGGAAGACCTGTTTATTCATCATTGGAAACGCTAAATACAGATGTTGGAAAAACGACCAAACTGATTCTTACGGGTGAGAATAAAGAAGGTTCGATAACTTATGTAAAGTATGGTTCAAAGGGAAAGGATTTATATACAATACATGAGTTCAGATATACGGAAAACGGTATAACAGCCATTTGGAAGATGGAAGATGCCAAGTGGATTTATGATGATGAGGTTGATGTCGAAAAGCTTACGGGTATAGTAAGCGGAGGAGGCAACGGTTCATCGGGTATTGTAAATAATGATTTGGTTATCCCTGTATCCGAAAAAACACCGGCGGAAAATCCGCCTGCAGACAACCCGCCTGCGGATAACCCACCGTCATTTGATCCGATTCCTGACAATCCTATTGCGGACAATCCACCTGTAGAAAACCCACCTGCGGACAATCCACCTGCAGATAATCCACCCGCGGAAGACCCACCTGCGGAAGATCCACCTGCGGATGATCCGCCTGCAGATAATCCGGGAAACAGTAATCAACCGGGCGGAAATCTTGTAATAGTCTTTAAAGATTCAGATATAGTTACAAAAGTAGTTATAAAAGACAGTGATTTCTGGCCTGAGGGACAGTCGATAGCGGATGCAATAGCAGAAGCGGAAGCTAACGGAGATTACCAGTATCAAAATAAGGAGATTAATCTTAAACAGGGCGATGTCTTTTTATATAACGGAGTAATATATATTGTTATAAAAAATACAGATTTGGCATACGGAAATGCAAAGCAGGGTGCTGATAATATCGCAGCACAATGGAGTATTGCATATCCTGTAGATACACAAAACGTTTTATCCAAGCTTGATTTTGAATACCATTACGGAGAATATGTTATAAAAGAAGGTTTTCCGGGTATGCTTTATTATGACGATGAAGAGAAAGTATTATATATGACAAATCGTCCCGGAAATTGGTTTACTCTTCCGACAGTATATTCTCACGATGGATGGGATATAGTTGATGATTTAAGCGCAAATAATGATTAATTCTAACATTTTATAAGTGGAAAAGCTTAGAAATTAAAATAAAAAGTTTATAAAATATTAATCTTGCGGTTATGATGATTTAAAAACTGCCGATAAATATAATAGAAAACTTGAATTAGGAACGGTTTTTTGGTATAATCAAGTTATCAAAAAAGAGAGATTTTTAATTAAATTTAAGGAGGACGAATTTATGAAAAAGATGAAGAAAGATAACAAGGGTTTTACTCTTGTTGAATTAATTGTAGTTATTGTTATTCTTGCTATTTTGGCAGCTATCCTTGTACCTGCATTGCTTGGTTACATTGATAAGGCGAAACAGCAGCAGATAGTTCTTAATGCAAAGAGTGCGCTTACAGCTGCACAGGCAGAGATGTCATCGCTTTATGCAAAGGGTTCTGAGCCGGGAGATATAGATAAGAGTAAAGCAAGTGGTGCTTATGCAAATGATGTTTTGACAACTGCTGATGTTCCTAATTGTACTGCTCTTGTAGTTGGATGTGCTTCTGCTGACAAAACTACACATGCTGCATATACAATCACTTA
>JAFSZR010000053.1 GCA_017459135.1 Lachnospiraceae bacterium
AAATGATTGTGACAAATGGCCGTATATACGCGTGTTATATCATGTGTTTTGAATTTTTCAGCCATAATCCTGTGTGATACATCATTTTTACATATTACAAGCAATCCTGATGTATCCATATCGATTCTGTGTACGATTCCCGGACGCATAACGCCGTTTATGGTCGAAAGATCCTTGCAATGGTACATAAGAGCATTTACGAGCGTATCGTCGTAATGTCCCGGTGCAGGATGAACAACCATTCCCTTGGGTTTGTCGACAACAATTATATCTTTGTCTTCGTATACAATATCTATTGGAATATCTTTCGGAATTATCTCGATTATTTCGGGCTCAGGAACGTCAATATCGATGATATCGCCTGATTTTATTTTGTAATTCGCCTTAATGGGCTTATTATTAACAAGAATGCAGCCGTTTTCTATCAATTTCTGTATATATGCCCTTGAATAAGACTCAAGTTCATCAGAAAGGAACTTATCTATGCGGTTTCCTATACACGAACTGAATAATTCGTCTATTATAATTCTGATTTCATCCATTATTTTTCGACCGTATCCTTAATTGATTCTTCAATTGATTCTTCGTTATCTTCCGTATTGTTTACAATATCAGCTTTATTATCCGACTCGTTTGTATCTTCTATGGTTTCTTCGCTTATTGCTTTTTTGCCGAGCATATAATTTATATCTTCTTCCTTATATACAAATATCATAAGAACAAGAACAACAATCATGCTAACGGTTACATATATATCGGCAACATTGAAAACCGGAAAATTGATCATCTTAAAATCCAAAAAATCAATAACATAACCGTACTCAAAACGATCAATCATATTACCGACTGCACCGGAAATCAGGGTAATAATGCATATAGTTAACATAATATATTTACGGTTACCAATTATATTATACAATATATAAAAGCATCCGACAACAACCAAAGAAGTTAAAATCAAAAAGAAAATTCTTCCGCCCTTCATTACACCCCAGGCTGCTCCTTCATTATGGATATATGTAATTGCAAATATATTTTTTATTACTTCCTTTGATTCAAAAAGAACAAATTTGCTTTTTATGATATATTTTGTCAGTTGGTCTATCGATGTAAGCAACGCAACAAAAATAATCGGAAGAAACATTATCTTAATCTTTTTTTCTTTCATTGTGTTATACCCTGTTAATTATATTTTTCCATATATTCTTTAAAAGCAAGCTTCATATCATCGGAAGAAACCGTCATATCGATATAAGCATTTCCGATTTCTTTAAGAAGGATAAATTTAAGCTTATCTCCCACTGCTTTCTTATCATTTCTGGTAAATTCAATTATTTTATCAATATCAATATCTTCAGGTAAAACCGGAATATCCATTGCTTTTATGGTATTTATGATATCATCCAAATCTGCTTTTTTTATATTTCCTTTATTAAAGGATATAATTGATGCGAGAACCGAGCCTATAAGAACACATTCTCCGTGCAAAAGGGAAAAATCCATATATTTTTCAAGTGCATGACCGAGTGTGTGTCCGAAATTAAGCAAAGCTCTGTTGCCTTTTTCCGTCGGGTCCTCTTCCACTATTATTCTTTTGCTGTCGCAGCTTTTATATACAAGTTCGGATAAAGTATCATAGTCACATGAATAAATCAAATCATGCTTTTCCTTTATCCAATTATAATAGTCCTTGTCAAATATGAGTCCGTATTTGATTACCTCTCCCATTCCTGAGATAAATTGTCTTTTATCAAGTGTTTTTAAGGTATTAAGGTTCATATATACAAGTCTTGGCATATGAAATGCTCCGACCATATTTTTATATGAAGAAAAATCAACACCTGTTTTACCGCCAACACTTGAATCAACCTGGGATAATAAACTTGTAGGAACCTGAACAAAATCTATTCCTCTTAAATAGGTCGCTGCCGCATAACCGGTAAGATCACCGGTAACGCCACCGCCAAGTGCAATCAATAAATCATTTCTGTCAAAATGTTCTAAAATAAGCTTCTCATATAAATCCTTTACAACATCAAGATTCTTGCTTTCTTCACCGGCCGGAAATATAAATTCACATATATGTTTGAAATATCCGGATTCTTTTAACGAAAACAATATAGCATCCATATATAAGGATGCTACATTAGTTTCAGATACAATACATATCTTTCGGTTTGAAAAGCCGAGTTCCTTTACGGAATCAGCCAATTTATCATAAGAATCGTTGAATGTTATATTATAAATGGGTTTTTCGTCTCTGTGGACAGTCAAATCCTTAATTTTCATAAATTAACATTCTCCTATAATATTATACAAATTCAAAATCTTCTGACTCATCATCGTCACCGTTACCGATAAGATTATTGTCTTTAACGGTTTCAATTTCAACATCTTCCTCACCGAAGTTTAAAGTCGGTATATCATCGTTATCTTTCTTTTCATCTTCATCAGCCTTTGAATCTGCTTTTGGAGCAGGTTTAACATCTTTTTCAAATGTAAAGATATTATCTACGACAGCCTTTTTAGGTTTTTCGCTCTGGGCTGACTTTGTTGAAGATTTATCGCCATTAACTTTTGATCCGACTATATCTTTTATCTTAGCATCGGTTTCTTTCTTAGCTGAAGCTTCAGATTTTACCGCGTGCGTGGGATCGCTTTTCTTATCGGAAGATTTATCTTCGGTCTTCCTGGTTGTTGAAGAAGATGAAGAACTTGATGTGGTCTTCTTGGTTTGGGTAGTTCTTGTATTTGAACGGGATGAATATTTACCGCCGCTACTCATACCATCCTTATTTACGGTAAACGAAGACTCACCTTTCTTCTTGTTTGTAACTGTACGTCCGTCATACGGATTATATCTTCCTTCCTGTTTCTTGGCATCAGGATTAAACGGATCAACAAAATTCTCACCGGCCGAAAGATTCGAAGTATAAACGGCACTTGTGCTGACTTTATCTTCAGGTCTTGAAGACATACCGCCCGAAGAGCCGCCGTTATATCCACCAAGTGTTGATTCATCACGCATTTGAGGATCACCGTTAAATGAACCGAACGGCATATTAGGTCCGCTGGATTTACCTTTGTAAGCTCCTGAACCTCCTGCACTTACTCCGAGAGTCTGAAGCGATTTTTCGTCAATGTAAGATTTAGGATCAAAATCCTCAACCTCAAGCTGTTCAAACTGCTTTTTCATAAAATATACAAAATTTGACTTATAAGCCGCATATTGAGTTTCAAGCTCTGTTATCTTTGCAGTTATTTCGGCAAGCTGTTTTTCAGCATCGGCAACAATATTTTTAGCTTTGTTTTTTGCATCGAGTTCGATGTTTTTAGCCTCTTTAAGCGCCTTGGATTTTGCCTCCTCGGAATCCTTTTCAGCTATCATGATTGATTTTTCAAGCTCAGCTTCCTTGGATTTATAATTCTGTAAACCATCGGTAAGGGTTAAAACCTTTTCCTTTAATTCGGCATTTGAACGATAAAGCTTCTCATAAGAATCGGAAACTATCTCGAAAAAAGCATTTACATCTTTTTTCTCATATCCAAGTCCTGTCCTGAATTTTTTTTGTTGGATATCAACCGGTGTAAGCATTCTTTTTATTATCCCCCGTTAAATTATAAATTTACCTTCTTATCTTATATGAAATATTTAATACTTTCCAAGTTGAGGTGATACGGTAGTTTCATTTAAAATTTCTTCTCTCAAATCACCGGAAACTTCTATAGAGCTTGGAGCTGCTATAAAAATATTAGCTGATATAGCCTGTAATGAACCGCCGATTGCATAACATGCGCCACCGATAAAATCAATAATTCTTTGAGCAGGAGCAAGCTCAAGCCCTTCCATATTGATTACAATAGTCTTTCCTGCATTTAAGAAATCTGCTACGGTCTGTGATTCACTTATCTCCTGTGGCTTTATAACGTACACTTCACTTGCACCCCTATAACTGTTAGATCTTTGCTGCTTGTTATTATTAAAATCAACAAGGTTATTACTCTGAGGTCTTGACTGTGTTCTTGATGATGCATAAGAACTTTGCTGACTTTGAGCTGCTCTTGCCGAAGCCTGTACCTGTGATGCGGAATAATTGGCTCCTCTTGAATAACTTGGTGTTTTATCTACAGACTTATTCTTTGCAGGTTTTGCAGGAACAAAATCATCCTCATCATCCTCATCAAATAAATCATCCTCAAATTCGTCTTCGTCGTCTAAATCCTTCATTTTAAAGAAGTCTAAAAAACTTCTCTTACTTGAATCCTTAGCCATTTTTTATTCTCTCCTTAAATTATATATTATAATTGCGCTCACCGAAAATGCCGGTTCCCACACGAACCATGGTGGCACCCTCTTCAATCGCAACCATATAATCATTAGTCATACCCATTGAAAGTATATTCATATCAATATTATCAATGTTTTTTGATTTTATGTCAAGTAATAATTGCTTCATTTTCTTAAAATGTACCCTGTTTTCTTCGGGATCATCAACAAAAGGAGCAATTGTCATAAGACCTTTAACTTTTATATGCTTAAAATCCTTTATACTGTCGATAATTTCATAAATATTTGTTTCATCTATGCCAAACTTGGTATCCTCATGTGCTATATTTACCTGAATAAGAATATTTGCAATA
>JAFSZR010000054.1 GCA_017459135.1 Lachnospiraceae bacterium
ACCGAAGACGAAAAAATAGCTGCCGAGTGCGCCGCACGCGAACGCTACGAAAGAGATACACTTTCCATCTATAGAAAAGGCCTGCGCGAAGGACGAGCAGAAACTGAAGCGATAATTGCTGAAAAAGATAAGTCACTTGCCAAGCAGCGTGATACCATAGCCGAAAAGGATAAATCGCTTGCTAAACAGCGTGATACCATAGCCGAAAAGGATAAATCACTGGCTAAACAGCGTGATACCATAGCCGAAAAGGATAAATCGCTGGCCAAACAGCGTAATACCATAGCCGAACTTACCAGACAATTAGAAGAACTAAAATCGCAAAAAAAATAATAACAATTATCAAAACAGCACCGATGTCACCCATCCTAAATCGTTGGCATCGGTGTTTTCTGTTACTTTGGATTTTACTAAGCAGGCAACAAATCTTCCATTTTTGATACATATGTGCCAAAAATCTACTTGTTTTCTGATTTTCATAACTATCTCTCCTTATAAAACTCTTTAAGTCCGTCTGTAATTGTTACATTACCATCCTCATCTATAAAAACTGCTTCTGCATTGTAATGTTTTAACAAATCTATAGATTTCTCATACCCAAGAACAAAGCACGCCGTTGATAAACCGTCACTGTTAAGTCCGTTATCACAAACAACCGTAACTCCCGAAAGGCCCGACGAAGATGGATATCCCGTACTGCCGTCAAATATATGATGGTATCTTACTCCGTCTTTATCGATATATTTTTCATAACTTCCGGAGGTTGAAATGTATTTGCTGAAGCCTTCCTCACACGGATATTCAAGATAACCCAGCATATCCTCCTGACCGCCATTCGGGTCACGTATTCCTACCTTCCAGGTTTCATTTTCGGTTCCGCCTCCGGTCTTTTCTCCATATATAAGTATGCTTCCTCCGACACTTATCATGGCACCCTTGATATTGTGTTCCTTAAGTATGTTAAACGCCACATCAAGTGCATATCCTTTACCGGTAGAACCAAGATCAAGCATCATATTATCTTTATCAAATACCACATAATTATCATGCTCATTCATAACCACGTCAACATCATTATAGCCTACCTTTTTTAATGTCTCTTTTATCTCACTGTCGTCAGGCACAACAAAATTATCTTCAGTTGCCTCTTCTATATTCCAAAGCATAGCAAGCGGTCTTATCGTTAAATCAAGTGCCCCGAAGCTGTCCTGACTTAAAACTGTCGAATCCATAAGCGGTTTCATAAGCTCATTGCTTATATAATAAGGCTCATCAACCACATATTCGTGATTTAATTTATAAAGTTCACTCTTCTTGCTTCTCCAGGAGATTACCTCTTCATCAAGCTTTTGTATCTCGTTAACTATATCCTCCAGCTTAAAATCTTTGTCCTTATTTCCGTAAACGGTAACCTGCACCGAGGTTCCCATGGCAAAATCATATACCGTCTGATAAACACAATCACCTTTGTTTTCGTTATTATGTTTTTTATAAACAATCGCTATACCTATAAGTATAATGGCAAGCGAAAGCATTTTAATTAAATCAATAATTTTCCTGTTCATACCATTAAATATTATCCTTCTAAAGATTATTTGAAAATTTTTATCACACTAGTGATGATATCCCTCCATACGTTTTGTGTAATCATCAAGCGTATTTTTAAGCTTTGTATAATCCTTTTCGCTTAACGAACCATCGTCCTTTAATTCACCCAATCTTTTTTCGGCATTTTTTCTTGCGCCTATGGCAAGATCCTTATAATTATTTTCAAGATTAATCTGTATCTCGTTAAATATTGCTTCTACTTCTTTTCTGGCTGTCTTTGATTTTGAATTAAACATAAGCGCCTCCTCAAATGTAACATTTAACTATTACGCAACTATTTAATTTTATCACGTATACCTTGTTTTTTCCATTACATTTCATTATAATAATGAAATCGAAAGGAAAGGTAACACATATGATACTCTCAGTTCAAAACATAAGCAAAGCATTCGGAATAAATCAAATTCTTTCCGATGTTTCATTTCATATAGAAGAAAAAGAAAAAATCGCAATTGTCGGAATAAACGGTTCGGGAAAAACTACCCTTCTTAAAATTATAATGGGTAATGAAAGCGCCGACGAGGGTCAGGTTGTTGTAGCAAAGGATACAAGCATCGGCTACCTCTCGCAGCATCAGGATATATCCTTTGACAATACAATCTATGCCGAGATGCTTGAAACAAAACGCTATCTTATAGATATGGAAGAAAAAATACGTTCCCTGGAAAAAGATATGAAGCATGCTGACGGCGAAGAGCTTGAGAAGATTATGAATACATACAATAATCTATCCAGTCAATACGACAGAGAAAACGGTTATGCCTATAAGAGCGAGGTTACCGGTGTATTGAAAGGTCTTGGTTTTTCGGAAGCTGATTATGAAAGACACATCAATACCCTTTCCGGCGGACAACGTATGCGTGTCGCACTCGGCAAGCTTCTTCTTTCAAAACCGGATATCATAATCCTTGATGAACCTACCAACCATCTTGATATGCTTTCGATTGCATGGCTTGAGGGCTTTCTTTCGGCATATCAGGGAAGTGTTATCATAGTAAGCCACGACAGATATTTTATAGATAAAATAGCCACAAAGGTAATTGAAATAGACAATACCAAAGCGATTATTTATCATGGAAATTACAGCTACTACTCAAAGAAACGAGCAGAGATTCGTGCTTCACAGATGAAAGCATATCTTAATCAGCAACAGGAAATAAAGCATCAGGAAGCAGTTATCGAAAAGCTAAAACAGTTTAACCGCGAGAAGTCCATTAAGCGTGCGGAAAGCCGTGAAAAAATGCTTGATAAAATAGACAGACTTGACAAACCGACAGAAGTAAATGCAGATATGAAGCTTTCACTCACTCCTTCCGTAGAAAGCGGCA
>JAFSZR010000055.1 GCA_017459135.1 Lachnospiraceae bacterium
AAAATTTTAATGTCAAATTATCTTTGCTCTATTTCACTCTGAAAAAAAACTATTCCTTTTTTTAACTTTTTGGTTTGCTGCTTTTCAATAACCATACGGACTAAATCCGCACTTCTCCCTTTTTAGTCTGTACTTTTTCAATAACCATACGGACTAAATCCACACTTCTCTCTTTTTAGTCTGTACTTTTTCATTAACCATACGGACTAAATCCGCACTTCTCCCTTTTTAGTCTGTACTTTTTCAATAACCATACAGACTAAATCCACACTTCTCTCTTTTTAGTCTGTATCTTTCAAAAAAATATACGGACTAAATCTGAACTTTTCACAGTTTAGTCCGTATAACATCAATGTCAACCCGTGCAAGCTCGGTTGTCGCTTTGCTCGCTATGCCCAAACAAAATCAGGCTTTGTTCTGCTCAGCGACCAGATTCTCGCTGTTGTACATCTGACGAAGCTTTGGCTTTTCAATCTTACCGGTAGGATTACGAGGTATGTCCGCAAATATAATCTTTCTCGGACGCTTATATCTCGGGAGCTCCTTACAGAACTCATTTATCTCGTCTTCCGTTACAATTCTGCCCGGCTTAAGCTCAATAATCGCTGCCGATATTTCTCCGAGTCTCTTATCGGCAAGTCCAATAACAGCAACATCTTTGATGTCATTATGTTTACTTAGGAAATTCTCTATCTGAACAGGGTAAATATTTTCACCGCCGCTTATGATAACGTCCTTCTTTCTGTCAACGAGGAAAATAAAGCCGTCTTCATCAAACATCGCCATGTCACCGGTATATAACCAGCCCTCATCATCAAGTACCTCTGCGGTGGCTTTTTTATCCTTATAGTAACACTTCATAACACCAGGTCCCTTTACGGCAAGCTCTCCTACTTCACCCTTAGGAACTTCATTTCTGTTTTCGTCAACAATCTTAACCTCCCAGCCATAGCCCGGAATTCCGATTGCTCCTACCTTATGAGTGTTCTCAACTCCAAGATGTACACAACCCGGTCCGATAGACTCACTTAATCCGTAGTTGGTATCATAATCATGATGTGGGAAGATTTCCTTCCACTTCTTTATCAGACTTTGTGGTACAGGCTGTGCACCTATGTGCATAAGTCTCCACTGGTCAAGCTTGTAATCCGAAAGCTTAATCTCTCCCTTTTCTATGGCAAGAAGAATATCCTGTGCCCAAGGTACAAGAAGCCAGACTATAGTACATCCTTCGTTGGAAACAGTATCAAATATAGTCTTAGGAGTAACGCCCTTTAAAAGTACTGCCTTACTTCCGGAGAAAAGACTACCGAACCAATGCATCTTGGCACCCGTATGATATAGAGGCGGAATGCAAAGGAATACATCATCATGCGTCTGTCCGTGATGCTTCTGCTCAACCGCTGCCGAGTGCATAAGTGCACGATGCGCATGAAGAATTGCCTTTGGAAATCCTGTTGTACCTGATGAGAAATAAATAGCTGCATCATCATCGTCGGTAAGTTTTATATCAGGTCCCTGACTTGAGCAGTTGGCTGTAAGTGAATTATAATCCTCCGCAAATGTAGGACAATTCTCACCTACATAAAACAAAAGTCTGTTCTTCTCTATCTCATCTGCAATCTCCTCGATACGTCCGATAAATTCAGGACCGAATACAAGTATATCCACATCGGCAAGTTTAAGACAGTACTTAATCTCCTCCGAATCATATCTGAAATTAAGCGGTACTGCGAGCGCACCGGTCTTAAGAATTCCGAAATATATCGGCAGCCATTCAAGACAATTCATAAGAAGAATGGCAACCTTATCACCTTTCTTAACTCCTCTTGATAAAAGAAGGTTAGCAAATCTGTTTGCTTTTTCATTAAAAACATGCCAGGTTATCTCACGTCTGTAATGGCAGAAAGGATTTGCTTCTATAAGCTCATAATCTCTCCAGGTTACCCTTCTTTTTTCCTGTATATCAGGATTTATCTCTACCAAACATACCTCATTGGCATATTCTTTTGCATTTCTCTCTAAGTACTCTGTAATAGGCAACTTACTGTCCTCCAAATCTTAATAATTATATGAAATACACATCATCAAGCCAAACTTTTTCAAACCTATTTCATGTCATATCCTGCTTCAAAAGCCTTAACATTTAAGTCAACCGTCTTAGGCGGAACAACATTTTTAATAGTCTCTATCCAAACTTCCTTGTCAAATTCCATCTTTGTTGCAACCACACCGAGAATGATTGTATTAAATACTCTTGTATTTCCAAGCTTCTCAGCCTCAGCCATTGCATCAAGAGAAGTAACATCATATTTCTTTGATAACTCTTCTATGATATTTTCCGGATACTCGCATGCACCCGTTACAACAGTCATAGGATCTATACGCTGATCGTTAACGATTATATGTCCGTCCTTCTTTAAGAAATGAGCATATCTTAAAGCTTCGAGTCTTTCAAAAGCAATAAGCACATCAGCCTGTCCTTCTTCAACGATAGGCTCTGCAACATCCTTACCATATCTTACATAGGTTACAACACTTCCGCCTCTCTGAGCCATACCATGAACCTCAGAGATTTTTACATCATATCCGCTTGCTGTGGTAAGGTTTCCGAGAATACGGCTTGCAAGAAGAGTACCCTGTCCGCCTACACCGACTATCATAATATTTACTGTCTTATCTGCCATATTACTCACCTGCCTTCTTTAAAGAAATCGCATCAAACGGACACTTGCTCTGGCAAAGTCCGCAGCCGTTACACATAGTTTCATCTATTACCACATGTCCGTCCTTCTTTGTTATGGCTGGACATCCCGGTATAAGACAAGCACCGCAGCGCTTACACTTTTCATCATCAACCACACATTTTCCTTTCGGAACGTAGTCCTTAAGAAGTGCACAAGGAGATTTAGCAATAATAACCGAAACGGCATCTCTTGCAACCTCTGTCTTAACCATCTCCTCAAGGCCCTTCTGGTCAAATGCATCTACCTCATATACATGTTCGATACCCATAGCCTTGCAAAGATTATAAATATCTATAGCATAAGTAGGCTCACCCTTAAGAGTCTTACCGGTTGCGGCATGATCCTGATGTCCGGTCATACCTGTTGTCGAGTTATCAAGAATGATAACTGTTCCGGTTGACTTATTATAAACCATATTCATAAGCGAATTAACACCGGTATGAAGGAATGTAGAATCACCGATTACGGCAACCCAATCCTTTATAAATTCTCTTCCCTTAGCCTTTTCCATACCGTGAAGCATAGAAATACTTGCTCCCATACAAACTGTTGTATCGATAACATTTAACGGAGCAACAGCACCGAGTGTGTAACATCCGATATCGCCTGCTGCATGTATCTTAAGCTTCTTAAGAACCGAGAATGTAGCTCTGTGAGGACATCCGGGGCAAAGAATAGGAGGTCTGTTAGGAGCCTCTGCCGGAGCTGTTAAATCAAGCTCTTCGCCAAGGATTGCCTTTCTTAACATATTTGCACTGTACTCGCCCTGAACGGTAAAGATTTCTTTTCCGATACAGTCAATGCCCCATGACTTAACCTGCTCTTCGATAACAGGCTCAAGCTCTTCAACTATATAAAGCTTGTCTACCTTTGAAGCAAATTCCTCAATAAGCTTCTTAGGGAGCGGATTAACAAGTCCAAGCTTAAGGATGGATGCGTTAGGAAGTACTTCCTTAACATACTGATACGGAATACCGCTTGAAATAACACCTATTTTTGTATCATTTATCTCCATCTTGTTTACAGGCATGGTATTTGCATCTTCTGCCATATCCTTAAGACGTTTCTCAACGAACTTATGTCTTTCAATTGCACATGCTGGCATCATGACATTTTTGCGCATATTTCTCTCGTATGGAGTACTCTCGTACTCTACTCTGTCTTCAAGATTAACCATTCCCTGTGAATGTGAAAGTCTTGTAGTAGTTCTCAAAATAATCGGAGTATCATACTTCTCCGAATACTCATATGCAAGCTTTGTAAATACTCTTGCTTCCTCACTGTCTGACGGTTCAAGTACAGGTACCATAGCTGCTCTTGCAACCATACGTGAGTCCTGCTCGTTCTGTGAGCTGTATATACCCGGATCATCAGCGGCAACAAGAACTATACCGCCCTTAACTCCTATATATGAGCATGAATATAATGGGTCTGCAGCAACATTTACGCCAACCATCTTCATAGAGCAAAGGGAACGTGCTCCCGCCATAGATGCACCGATAGCAACTTCCATGGCAACCTTCTCGTTTGGTGCCCACTCCGCATAGACCTCATCATACTTTGCGATGTTTTCACTAATCTCTGTACTTGGTGTTCCCGGATATGCGGAAGATACCGTTACTCCTGCTTCATATGCGCCTCGCGCAATAGCCTGATTACCAAGCATAATCTGTTTCTTACTCAAAGATAATTCCTCCAATCTATCTTGTGTTTCCCTTTGTAATTATCCAATTACACCTAATTTATTATTATATACCAATTACACAATATTTTGAAGTGTTTTTTTACTAATGTGTTTTCTTATTTTTGCTAAACAAAAACATAACGGCAAGCACAAAGCTGTGCCTGCCGTTTGTTAAAAAATTTCTGTCTAATATATGTTCGCAAATCCGAAGCATCTTTCATCAAGTAAATTACCCTTAGCATCGTAAACTCTGAACAATGTCCAATAGTAACCATACTGAGGCTGCCATACTGTCCATAAGCAATTTCCCTGAGCTCCGCATTTACCTGTTGAGTAAATCCACGCATCTTTGCCCTGTGCAAGTAATGTGCAATCAAGTATTGACATTTCATATCTGTATGAATTATTCGGATTATCAAAACTTTCAATTCCTATAAGGTATCCACCGCCGTTTCCTGTATAAGGCATCTGGCAAATACCTTTTATTCCTTTATGATACTCAGTACCGAATGCAGCCTGTATCAATGATGCCTCTTCATTTCCTACAACTCTTGCATAACATACGACTACATATGCTCCGGACTTTTCAGGTTCCCAATTCATCCAGTTATTATCCTTTGTCCATGGACTTACTTCAAACCAATTAAGAGGTTCTCTGGTATCACATGCAACCCATCTGTATTCTACGGTATCCTCTTCATTACTCTTCTCAATAACCATACCTGCCTGTATAGCCGGATAGTTACTTGCGCAATATATGCCTGTTGTGCTTATAGTTCCGTTTGACGTTTGTTGTTTTTCATTTATAGTAACAACCAGGCACTTCGGTTCAACATCGTTATGATTCTCATCACCAACAACCTTGTACCATACGTAATAGGTTCCGGCGTCGGTTTTTGCAGGGATGGATGTGGTATAAAGTTTTTCATCCGTCGGTTTCACATTTTCGGTGGTTACGGCATACTTCATGGTGTAACCTGCCGGAAGCGCCGTGGTCGGCGTGTTGATCAACTGGATCGGATTTCCGGTATAAGTCATTCCGTCGCCAGTCTTAGCCGAAACCTCACTCATGACCTGCACGATCCCCAGTTTGTCCTCTGCATCTGTCAGCTTCTTGAGGGTGTTAGCAGAAACCTGAGCCTTCTGCGCATCGGTCAGCGCGTTGTAAGCCGCCCTTGCCGCTTCGATGGCATCCTTGTTGGCTGTTGTCACATCGCTGAAATCGGGCAGAGCATTGATCGTATCCTCCACCTTCTCCGCCTTCGTCTTGACCGCATTCACCGCTTCAATGGCAGCGTTCTTCTCCGTAGTAACACCGTCTATTGTCGTCGCGTTATCGATAGCGTCCTTGCCGTCCGTGATCGCCTGGGTCAGCGTTGTCCAGTCATCCGCGTCGTAGTCAGCCTCGGTCTTTTCGCCGAGCAGCGTATCGAGGTCCGCTTTCGCAGCGGTCTTCGCTGCGGCAAGAGCTTCTGCTGCTTTCTCCGCCTTCGTCTTGATGGCGTTCACCGCTTCAATGGCAGTGTTCTTCTCCGTAGTAACACCGTCTATTGTCGTCGCGTTGTCGATAGCGTCCTTGCCGTCCGCGATTGCCTGGGTCAATGCTGTCCAGTCAT
>JAFSZR010000056.1 GCA_017459135.1 Lachnospiraceae bacterium
AGCACTTTACTTCGTTGACAGAGAAGCCGCAAAGCAGGTTAAGGTTGTTCTTTCGGGCGAGGGTGCTGATGAGTTCTTCGGAGGATATAATATTTATCATGAGCCTTTTTCGTTAAAAGCATTTAATAAGATTCCCAAGCCTGTTAAAAAGGTTATGAAGGGAATCGCAAAAGTAGGTCCGAATGTTAAGGGTAAGAATTTTATAATAAGAGGATGTACTCCGCTTCGTGAAAGATTTGTGGGAAATGCTTTCAGATTTAACGAAAAAGAAGCATCGAAGATTATGAAGCTTCCAAAGGGAATGCGTAAGAAATATATCGGTGATATCACCGGATCGTTTTATGATAAGGCTGAAAAGGCAGGCTACGATGACGTAACCAAGATGCAGTATATAGATATGAACTTCTGGCTTATCGGAGATATACTTCTTAAGGCGGACAAGATGAGTATGGCTCATTCGCTTGAATCAAGAGTACCGTTTCTTGATAAGGTGCTTTTTGAAACCGCAAGAAAAATACCGACTGAATTTAAGATACATGACAAGACTACAAAGTATGCATTCAGAGAATGTGCAAACAAGTATCTTCCGAAGGAAGTTGCCGAAAAGAAAAAACTCGGCTTCCCTGTTCCTATCGCAAAGTGGTTAAGACAGGATGACTGTTATGCTAAGCTTAAAAAAGAGTTTACAGGCGAGGCTGCTGAACGCTTCTTCTATACGGACAAGCTGGTTGCAATGCTTGACAGACACAAGAGCGGAAAGCAGGATATGAGTAAAAAAATATGGACTGTATATATGTTCCTTATTTGGTATGATATATATTTTATGGATAATATTCCGGCTTAAAAATAATGACCGAGTTAGTAGTGCGAAAACTACTAACTCGGGATTTTTTTTATAATTCTAAAGCAAAAAAAGATTAGTGACAGAACTTGATTTATGTTGTATAATTAAAACAGTTATAAATGTGCGTGATTACAATTTAATATAAAAAGCTGAAGCATAGTTGGGGGACTATTCTGTAAGAACAGCTTATTTTACTATTTGTTTATTGATCGGGATTAATATAGGCGAAAGGAGGAGGGCCTATGAGTGAAGGTAGTAAGATAACTCTTTTGCAGATGCAGAAGTATTTTGAAGGACAAATGAGACAGATAAGGATAATAAGTGATTTGGAACTTAGCGAGAATGACTACAAGAGTCTTGGCGCAAAACTCAAAGCACTTAGGTTCTTTACGGGAAGCGAAAGCGATATCGAAGATTATATGCTTTCCATTGTTGTGTATTGTACATATACCCTTATTTATGGGGATGAGACGGATAACTTTGATGATATAATGTGGATGATTCTTGATAACAGCCAGTATAAGGAGCGTATGCACCTTGAGATGTATCGTGATGTATTTTTCTCTTACGGTTTGGATACGTTCAGTGATTACATGGATGATACGGTTGATTTGAAGCTTCAATGTCAAATGCTTACCGCAAGACATGCGGGCATACCGAATTCCGAGAAGGATGAAGTGTTTGAGATGATAAGCGATAATCTTGAATGTGAAGATATATTTGAAAGATATTACGATATGTATTATGCGCTTCCGAGCAGAAGTAAGTTTATCATAGGTCTTTTTGAAGATGATCTGCATGAAGTTATATTGGTTAATTTAAGAGATTTGATTGTAGATGTTATGGACGGACTGATAAGACGTGATGAGCTTATTGCAAAGTATCCGAGACTTTCCATAAGTATAATAGATCATTGTATTATGTGGAATGATATTAACAGACACAGAATCAGATTCGGACTCGGAGTTAGTTAAGATTTGTTGAAAATAAAATATATGATAATCGGTGATTTGGATTCTTTTATTTGGTGTAAGCCAGACTGTAAGCCGGGTTATGTCGAGAGTGATTATCTATCTAGACCTTATGTTGCCACAAGGTTCAAGCGGTCTACCTAAGGACACGACGGGCAGCCGTATGGTCCTATGTTTGACCTTGCTTCGGATGGGGTTTACAGAGCCTGTCCCGTTACCGGTCCAGCGGTGAGCTCTTACCTCGCCTTTCCACCCTTACCGATAAAATCGGCGGTTTATTTCTGTTGCACTGGCCTGGGAGTTACCTCCACCGGACGTTATCCGGCATCCTGCCCTATGAAGCCCGGACTTTCCTCACCTGCATAAATGCAGCCGCAATCACTCATCTGACTTACACAAGGGTTAGATTAGCATAATATATTTTATTTTTCAAGTAGATTAATCCAAGTATATTTTATGGGATTTTATAAGACGCGTTACGGTCTTAAAAATTAAAACTTAAAAAGAAAAAAGGAGAATGGTATGGACGCAGTAGAATGCATTAAGACAAGAAGAAGCATAAGAGCTTATAAGGATGAAGATATAAGCAAGGATACTATTAAGGAAATAATTGATGTGGCACGTATGGCTCCGTCATGGAAGAATTCACAGACTATCCGTTATGTGGTTGTTGAAGATAAGGCTGCTATGGAAAAGATAGCAAACGAAGCAACACTCGGATTTGATCACAACAAGGAAATCATCAATAAGTGTAACAAGCTTGTTATTATCGCACAGATTAACAAAAGATGCGGATACGAGAGAGACGGAAGTTTCTCAACAAGCAAAGGTGCCGGCTGGGAAATGTTTGACGCCGGTATAGCAGCTCAGACCTTCTGCCTGGCAGCTCATGAAAAAGGAATAGGAAGTGTTATACTCGGGATATTCGATGATGCCAAGGTAGGAGAAATCATAGGACTCGAAGAGGGAAAGACTGTTGCGGCTCTTATCCCTATCGGATACCCTGAAGCAGAGGTTACCCCAACACCGCGCAAAGAGGTTGACGACTTACTTTCATTCATTTAAATAGTACGAAAAAATAAAACGGTCGCTGTAATAAGTACACGCATAGCACGTTGGACTTGACGCTATGCTTAGCACTTTTACAGCGACCGTTTTATTTTTTCTGTGTATTGATATATAAAAACAGATGATATGAAAGTGAGTCGTTTTGGTTGTTGACAGAATAGGTGTTATATGGCATAATTGTTGTGTTGCTGCTTTAATGCGTTAAAGCGTAACGCAGTAATGTAATAATAGATTAAAAGGAGTAATAACAATGGTAACAAAAGTACTTATGCTTGTATTGTTCTTCGGCGTTATGATTGGTGTCGGAGTATACTGCAGGAAGCACGCAACAGATGTAAGCGGTTTCGTTCTCGGAGGAAGAAATGTAGGTCCTTGGCTTACTGCATTTGCTTACGGCACATCTTATTTTTCCGCCGTAATATTTGTAGGATATGCAGGACAGTTCGGTTGGAAATTCGGTCTTGCTTCAACCTGGATAGGTATAGGAAATGCGATAATCGGTTCACTTCTTGCCTGGGCAATTCTCGGTAAGAGAACAAGAGCGATGACTCAGCACCTTCACAGTGCTACCATGCCGGATTTCTTTGGAAGCAGATTTGATTCAAAGGGACTTAAGATATTTGCTTCACTTATAGTATTTATCTTCCTTATCCCTTATACAGCTTCACTTTACAACGGTCTTTCAAGACTTTTCGGAATGGCATTCAATATCGACTATACCGTATGTATAGTTGCTATGGCTATTCTTACGGGCGTGTACGTTATCGTTGGTGGATATATGGCTACAGCAATTAACGATTTTATACAGGGTATTATTATGCTTGTAGGTATCGTTGCTGTAATAGCTGCCGTTCTTAATTCACATGGTGGATTTATGGAGTCAATTAAGGAACTTGCAAATGTAGAGGATGCAGCAGCTTCTGATATGCCGGGTGTGTTTGCTTCATTCTTCGGACCGGATCCTTTCAGCCTTTTGTGCGTAGTGATTCTTACTTCGCTCGGTACATGGGGACTTCCTCAGATGGTTCAGAAGTTCTATGCTATTAAGAGTCAGAAGTCAGTACAGACAGGTACGGTTATTTCAACAATATTTGCTATCATAGTTGCAGGCGGCTGCTACTTCCTCGGTGGTTTCGGCAGAATAAGCGGTGTTGATGTAAAGTCGCTTGGTTTTGATGCAATCATTCCGGGAATGATTGAAAAGCTTTCACCATTCCTTATTTCGGTGGTTGTTATACTTGTACTTTCGGCTTCAATGTCCACACTTTCATCGCTCGTGCTTACTTCAAGCTCGACACTTACACTTGATCTTATCAAGGGCACAATTATAAAGAAGCCAAAGGATAAGACCATGGTAAATATAATGAGAGTATTTATTGTTATATTTATCGCAATTTCAGCTGTAATAGCAGTTATACAATATAAGAACAATGTTACATTTATAGCACAGCTTATGGGTGTTTCATGGGGCGCACTTGCCGGAGCTTTCCTTGCACCGTTTATCTACAGCTTGTATTGGAAGGGCGTTACCAAGCTTGCAGTTGTTATAAACTTCATTTTCGGAGCAGGTATCATGACTGCAAATCTTTTCTGGAGACCAAGCTTCCCTGAACTTTTACAGTCACCTATTAACTGTGGGGCATTTGCAATGCTTGCAGGTCTTGTAATAGTTCCTCTTGTAAGTGTATTTACACCAAAGGTTAAGAAAGAAAAGGTTGATGAAATATTTGCATGTTATAAAACTTCTGAACTTGATGTATAATAAAAGCGATTCATTTATACATATAAATAAAGGGCAGGCACAAAATGTGCCTGCCCTTGTCCTTGCATATTTGTTTGTTGCGTGTTCCCAAGCATGAGAAATCCGAAGAAAAACGATATGCCATCAAGCATGAAAAGGGGTACTCCCAAGCGTGATAATATTCAGTGATATGGCTGCCCCGTTATTTTTATATTTCATCAAATTTTCTTTGCGCTCAACGTCAGATTTTGTTATAATATATGCGTATCTTTATGCCCTGTGCAGGGTAAAGAATCCGCACTGGTATGTCGATATATGAGGAGAGAACTTGGGATCTTCTCAGATTATTGATGGAAAGGTGACAGCCATGCGGAATAGAACTACGCTCCTTAGAGCAGGGGCTAACTGCGCCCTTTTTGCGCCTTGCGGGGCGCTTCGTTAAAATAATACATCTTAAGGAGGAATTTAGATGAATACGAAAAGAAAGAAAACAGGAAGGAAGCTGCTCGGTTTTATGCTCACGCTGGCTCTTGTTCTCGGGCTGATGCCGGGACTGAGTCTGACGGCGTATGCTACTCAAAACAAAGTGAATTATCTCGAGGGCTCTTGGGATCAAGAAAAAGGCGAATGCGCGTTCACTGAGAATAGCACCGACAGCTATACCGTGGTGGATGCCAACAGCACAGTCTGGGGCGCCGGCACTTATGTGGTAAACAGCGAAGTGACCATTTCCGGACGTATCACCGTGAATGGAACAGCCAACCTGATTCTCTGCGATGGTGCAAAGCTGACTGCAAGCAGTGGTATCACGGTTGAGGGCACTAATGCCCTGAACATCTATCCGGGAAGCACGGCGGAGAGCATTGAAGGTACAGGTCAGTTGATTGCATCGAACGCAAATGGCTGGTACGCAGTTATCGGTGGCACTCCTCAAAAAACAGGCGGCACAGTCACCATCTACGGCGGTAAAGTGACTGCTACCTCAGGAGGCGATGCCGCAGGCATCGGCGGTGGAGCTGAAGGTGCAGGCGGCGCGGTCACCGTATACGGCGGTGAAGTGACTGCTACCTCACGTAGCAATGGCGCAGGCATCGGCGGCGGCGAAGAAGGTGCAGGCGGCACGGTCACCGTATACGGCGGTGAAGTGACTGCTACCTCAGAAAGCTGGGGCGCAGGCATCGGCGGCGGTTGGTGTAAAAGCGGCGGAACGGTTTCTATTTACGGAGGAACCGTCACGGCTTCTG
>JAFSZR010000057.1 GCA_017459135.1 Lachnospiraceae bacterium
TAAACAGCATGTCCCTTGCGAGTACATCCCTATAAGGAGAAAGATATATAGCATAACTGAATACGCTTAACTGAACACCTTGATAGATTCCGTAAGGTTCATAAGTATGTTCCGCTCCTGCTTAAGAGCATTAAGCTCTTCCTCAATCTCCGAGATCCTGTTATCAATGGCACCTACGTATTTCGGCATGGCCTCATTGATCCCGTTCCTGAACTGAGAAAGCATCTCGGCATTGCGTTCGGACTCCTGAAGGTTGCGCATAAGAGTGCCTGTATTAGAGGGCATGGCGCTCTCGTTCTCGTCACCTCTGAAACTTTCCTTCTCACGCTTATCAGGCCCCTTACCGGCATTGCTGTTGTTACCGGAAGCCCCGCCTGCGCCGCTGCCATTATTAAATATGACAGCGCCTTTCACGCCCTGGGGATTCTTACCATTCTCGCCTTTTAGTGACTTGTCAAAGTTATCGACTGCTGCATTACCCATGAGTATCCTCCTTTTCATTAAAACAAGCTTTGTTTTCATATATCCTTAAACGGCAGATGCCGCATAAAGACCTACTTTCTTACAGGCGCGTCGGATATTGTTCCGGATTTAAGATCGTATGTAAAAAATCCATTCGCACCGTTAGCCGGTATACCCCTGCTGCCGCCCGTTAAGGGGTCAGCCACAGAAAGCATCCCCGATTCAAATGAAAGCCCCGATACGGTGAATATAGTGCCTTTAACAGATACATTCAGTGCACCATTACCACCGATCATCCCGGAAAAGACCATTTTTTCCGCGCCCGGATACTTTTTTGAATCTATATTAAATCCGTATGTGACAGTAATATCATCGCCCTTCTGCAGGTTATAGACCTTAACATTGCCATCTTTGTCAAATCCGGATTGAATAGCATGATTCAAGGCCACTTTGACATAGTACCCGTCAGCATATCTCAAGGTAATAACCGGGTCCCCTCCGACACCTGAAAGAGAAAGATACTCCGTCCCTAACCTGGACAGATCGACTGCCGAAACAGATCCCCCCGATGCAATCTCGCCAACATCAAGATTAACACCTGCGCTTTTACCGTTTGCATATATAGCAGAACCGTTCTCCGTTTCTATGGTAAGAGAAGAGAGACCATAGGGCAGCTCGACCACGGAGTAGGGATGTTCACCGGTGAATGAATAAGCCATGGCCTCAGCCGACTCAGCCGCATCACCGCTCACTGTATCACTGTGTATAAGCTGTTCCTTAACCGCTTCCTTTACAAGCCTGTCTTTTTCAGCTTTACCATCTATGTAAAGCTTAATCTGATATCCTATAAATATAAAAAAGGCTGCTACTGCAAATGCCTCAATTATAAAAAGAAGCTTCCTTCTCCTGTCTGTTTCAAAATCCATCCAACACCTTCATAACAATCAGATATAAAAAAAACAACGTATCCCTGCTTTATATCCAAATCCAAATGTATCAACCTGCTTAGAGCCAGTAATAAAATCAAACAAAACATATAAAAATCCCGTCGGATAACTTAAATCAAGTACAAAAATAAAAAAATAATAGGTATTGACTTATATAAGGATGTATTATATCATTCAAGACGTAACAGCTACGGAAACCGCACCTGGCATAAGGGCAGAGAAGTATTTTACAACCCAGATGGATGCGGTATCCACAACTACCCTTACTTTATACCCTGTGAAAGCCAGGCGGAATCGAGTCAAACTCCACCGTTACAGCCGGCCTCCCTAAAAAAGGAGAAATAAAGAGGGAATAACAAAAAAACGGGTATAAAACCCATTCAAAGGAGGAATCAAATGAATAAGGCGGAACTGAATGATGCTGTGGCAAAGGCTTCGGGGCTTTCCAAAAAGGAGACAGAAGCAGCCCTTAAAGGATTTATAGAAGTAATAGGTAAATCCTTAAAGAAAGGTGACAAGGTATCACTTGTAGGCTTCGGGACATTTGAGGTATCAAAGAGAGCAGCAAGGAAGGGCAAGAATCCACAGACAGGCGAATCTATCAAGATACCTGCATCCAAAGCTGTTAAGTTTAAGCCAGGGAAAAACCTCAAGGAACTGGTAAACGGAAAGAAAAAATAAAAATAAAAAACATCAAATACCCTCATTAAATCAAAGGAGCCCCCTACAAACGGGGCTCCTTGACGTAAAAGAGAATGAAAGATATAGTTTTTACGGAAAGATAACAATGCAAGAACAAAGGATACACCGAGCATAAAGCTACTAAAATGGGGAAGACACCTGATTACACAAAAAGAGCGATCTCAAAGTACGATGCTGAAAACACTAAAAGGATTCAGCTTAAGCTCAACAAGAAAACGGATGCCGATATCCTTGAAAAGCTTGACTCA
>JAFSZR010000058.1 GCA_017459135.1 Lachnospiraceae bacterium
ACCGCCCTTCGCTGACATAAATAACTATTTCTACTGCACCATCTGAAATACGATGTATTCAGATGGTTTATTTGTCATGCACTTTTTTACTGAATCAAAAAATCTTCAAAAAGTACTTGACTGTTTATAGTTTGTCACCTCGTCGTTACCGTACTAATTCAAACCAACTTTTTTATTTAATCACATTCTTCTTATTATTCCTGATAAGAAAACGCTTCCTTTGCATCCTTTATAGCTGACTCCGCTTTTTTCAGTTCTTTTTTACTACATTTCTTAAAAAGCTTGTCCATATCAAAGAATTCCTCATGCTCCTTTTCCCATATCTCATCAAAAGCGTTTTTAATTTCGTCAGCGTGAAGCGACTCATCTTCGTCCTTCTTTTTTTCATAAAAATCGTAAAACTCATCTACGTATCTGTCAGAAAGCTCGCTGATTTTGTCCTTAAGTTCCTTCGGAACAGAGTCCATGGATGATACAATAGGATTAATATACATCATCCATGTTGTAAGTGACTCCTCTATATATCTTTGATCTCCTATCGTTAATTCATACATGTTTATTACCTCCCTAATAACCCATCTGTTTAGTTTCCAAATTGTATGTTTTAATGTCTAAATAACTGATTTCGTAATCTTTATCTTTATATTCATCATCATCTTTTTCTGATTCTTTTATACGAACCTCAACTTCTTTTGATATTGTTAATGCCTTTCGGTCCGTGGTAGTATAGTAATCAACATCATCTGCGTCATTTTTATTTTTCTTACTCTTTATTCCGGACGGTCCCTTTATGGTATTATATCCAAATAAGGCTGCTATTATTGTAAGATAATCTATATATCCGCCCTTACTTATTTTTTCATTTTTTTGAATAAATTTAGTAAGCTGTGGGAATATTACTTCCAAATCTTCCAATTTCTTCATAACCAAATCCTGCGTAGCTATTCTTGCATACTCATTCAAGGTCATAATCACCATGGATGCTCCTTTCATTTTACCATATTCCCAGCTGTTATTATACGCCAGCTTATCGGAGCTTGTCTCGTTTTCATTTTGGGTAGATGTATAGATACCCTTTCCAAAACGTCCGAGTCCGTAATATAATCTGTTATCCTTTTCCTTCGTTCCGGCAAGCTGTTCGGCAAGATCGTTTGCATTTTCACTTTTTCCAACAGGATTCATGGAGTGGTACATCTTTTTCTTTAAAGGTGAAGTCTTCATGGCATTTCCGTCTTTTAAAAATTCATCCGGTTCCACAAGCTTAGCTTTACTTCCGGACCATCCAAGAGCATTGAAAAAGCGCGTGCTTAAAGAGTCGCTTTGGCTCATATCCACCTTGTTATCCATAAGTTCTTCCATGATTTCCTTGATATCTTTATCAAGAGCAGCCATCTGTTTTTTGTCTAACTTTATATTTCCTTGTAATACCTGATAAACCATATCATAATTAGCCTTTAAAGCTTTTTCGACATTTTCATCCGTTCGCTCTTCCTTATAAGCTTTCTTTGTCTTTTCGCTTTCTTCTTTAATCCTTGTTGTCTCCATCTCAATGCTTGCATTGACTTTAATGGAAATTGATTCTATGATAGCACGACGGATTTTTCCTGTGCCTGAACGCCAGAAGGTCTTTTTTCTGGTTGTCAGATAAGTATTGCAGCTTTCCTGAATCCGCTTTAAAAGTGTAACTCCTTCATTTGGATCAGCATAATCGGCTGACATAACGCGGTTATAAACCTCAAGGTCTGTTGCTACATCGTTATATTCTTTGGAATTTCCGCCTCTATCACTGTTTTTTATAAAGACTTCGAGTTCCTTTAAAGTAAAGCTCTCATAGTAAGACGCATCCTTCGGGCTTCCGTTTTTACCCTTTTCCAATTCCTTCTTTTTTTCAGAGGTATTCTTATGCCATGCTTCCTCAATCTTTTTCTTTTTAGACTGTCGCTCCCTGCTTCTTTTGGTAAACTCATCTGCTTCAAGATATTTTTGTTCTGCAAGATTATAACGTGAATTCAGGTCACGGTATGCAATTTCTGTTTCGTTTTCCTGCATAAAGCTGTTGGAGAGTGCTTCATATTGTATTGCTTTACTTTCTTCATTCTTGTAATTATAATAAGAGTCCATAATCAAATCCTCCTCATTTTATCTAAATTTACAGCTTATAAATCAACACTTTTTTCTCTGTAGTATTTCCGATTATTTTTTCAATCGCCTCTTTACCGATATCCTTATTTAAGAGGATACGGATACATTCCTCCGGACCGAAATCTCCGGAAAGAATTTCATAGAACGCTGAAAAACAATATAAAATCGCTTTAGTATCTTTGCCGAAAACCAAAGGCAGCATAACATTTCCGTCTGATTCCTCAAGCATTATAACTGCTGCAATTTTGTTATTTTTCATACATACTATGCTTTCATCGGAAATAGTATCATCATCCACAAAAAGCTCCTGCAGCTTTATGTTTTTTTTCTTTTTCATGTCAAATATAAATTTCTTTAATGCATTTGTTGTTATTTTTTCGGCAGGAATCAGCTTGTATTCGCTTTTCTTGGCAGGAAGATGAAGCTTTCTGTAGTCCCCAAGGGTTCCTTCAATGTATGTATAATCGCTTTTAACCTCTTTAAATCCCATTGCATCCAAAAACTTTTTATCAAGTTCTTCTTTTGCTCCATAGGTTATAACAGGCTGCTTTAAATCCTCCGGCAAATCTGTGACTATCTTAAGAAGTGCAGTTGCCACGCCCTTTCTTCGATATTCCGGCAAGACAAAAATCCTTTTTACCAGGATATAATCCGGTAGGCTTTCGGCAACTAAAATACCTATACCCTTGTCACTCTTATCATCAAAGGCGCCAAAGCAGGTGTATCTGCCGTTCTCCATACCGGAAATCTCCATATTGTCAAGGAGTCCCAAATACTTTTTTAATTCATTTCCTGTAATTATTTCTGTTTTCATTTACAATTTTCCTTTGCTATTTATATTTATATTTTTTATTTATTTTCAATTAATAAGTTTTTATAAAAATTGGATATTACCTGCACATCATATTTGCCATCATAGTCCCTAAATATATGCTTTGCAAGATTATTTCCTTCCTCGGTTGCTGCCGCAAATATAATTGTTTTGATATCTGTACGCTTTGAAAGTGAATAAAAAAATTCACTCAAAAGTGCAGCAACCATCATTCCATCCTTATTATCCACATAAATTCCGCCTATATAAAGCTCATCATCCGGATAAAGAGATGATGCAAAAAAGCCTCCGACCCTGTCATCCTGAATCACCATAAAGCTTAAATCATTTTGCAGCACTCCGCCATAGGTTGAAGGGTTCAACCATTCCGGCAGCTTTACATCAAATAAACCATACAACTTATTAAGCTCTTGCTTTGTGACACTGTTAAACGGCAATACATTGTATCGTTTTCTGTATCTTTTTATTTTAGCAAAAAACGGAATATTACTTACATCCATAGCATTTATTTTATAAATAACATTTCCGTCCAATCGATGCTCATATCCGTTACTGATAAAAAGCGATGCTTCATTTTCCAATTCCGGTATAGGAATATTTACGGAAAGGCCGCTGATTCCGTTCATCCCGACAACTATGTTTTCCATCTCATTTAAAAGTCCCCGACCTACTCCGCATCTCCTGAATGCTTCATCGACAAATAAACTTTCAATAAAAATTTCACTGTTCTTATCATCATAAGAATAATAAGATGATGAATAAACAAGTGTTCCGATTGGTTCAAGTCTTCTCTTAACTTTATCGAGCTCCCAGGCACAAAGAACATCAGCTTCGTTATTTACAAGATGCATATAAACATCCTTCGTTACCATTGAGCGAATCATATAAAATAAGTCATTTGTTAATTTTTTTATCTGCATTTAAAATGCTCCCATGCAAATCAATTATATTATCATAAATATCACAAAACAGTCATACGAAAATCGTTTTATCCGTATAAATATGCTGCATACTGACCGAATTTTCCAGAATCAGGCATCATTCCGAGCTTGTCAAATTCGTACTTCATCGCTCTTACTATAAAGCTCATGGACAGCTTTTTATCCTCGGCACCCGCCATATATGCTGCGGATAAAAGAATCGCCTTAATGTTACTTCCCGTAAGTTCAAAGTTTTCTGCCAGGAATTCATAATCTATATCTTTTTCCTTAGGCACAGTTAAAGGAAGTGTATTTTTCCAAAGCAAAAGTCTTGTTTCATAATCCGGCTGTTCAAGTCTTACGGCGTATGTTATACGTCTTACGAAAGCCTTATCAAAGCCCGAATAATAATTGGTTGCAAGAATACTCATACCCTTGTATTCTTCGATTCTTTGAAGCAAAAAAGCTATTTCCTGATTAGCATGTCTGTCATTTGAACTTTCCACATCGGTTCTCTTTGAGAAAAGTGCATCCGCCTCATCAAAAAACAAAATAACGTTTGATGTTTCGGCTTCATCAAATACCGCATTTAAGTTCTTTTGTGTTTCTCCAATGTATTTTGAAAAAAGCTGTGAGGTATCCACCCTGTATAACGGAAGTCCGATTTCCCGTGCCACAACCTGTGCCGACATGGTTTTTCCCGTTCCCGGAGGTCCGTATAACAAAACCGAAACTCCGTTTCCGTATGCATTCTTTTTACTTATACCCCAGCTTTCACCTATCCTGTTTTTTATCTTATATCTGTCGCAGGCAGTCTTAAGTATCCTGCTTTCCTCTTTGCCTATACATAAATCCTCCCATGTATAAACAGTCTTTACTTCCTTTGCAAGTCCCTTAAAGTTCACTGTTCCTATGCCCTTTAAGGCTTCAATCATTACGTCTTTGTTCACTTTTTTCAAACCGTTAACAAGCATATTAAGCTTTGCCTGTTTAACGGAAGATTTGATGTCTTTGTAGCCTATTTCATAGCAGTCCGCAAGGTCCTCACATAAAAATCCTTTTTCCTTTGAAAGACCACAGGACTTTATAAAATATTCCCAAATAGCCGTACGTACTTTTACATCCGGTAAAGTAATTCCGATATGAAGAACCGGTTCTCCGATTCCGTTTCCGAGTTTTAAGCTTTCCGGTGTATTTTTGCTTCCCGAAAACAATATCGGTGATACTTTCTTTGAACAAATCAGTCCTTTTATAAAGTTCAAAAGGAAGGCATCATTCACATTTTCCTCAACCGCATCGTTAAGAATAAGCGCTATCCCTTCCATTTGTCCGTAAAATAATATATTTTCTTCAGCCTCGCAAACCTTATCTTCATCCGCATTTTTTATATCATTAAGCGATATGGCACAAAGCTTTTTTTTGTTTTTGTGCGCAGCTTTTTTCGCCACATGAAGCGCAGCATCATTATCCTTTCCCTCAAGATATACACAGGAAAGCTTTTCGTCACTGCCCAAAAGAAGTGAAACAGCCTTAATTTCTTCTTCAAAGAAATCAGGCTCCTCACTCTTTTCATAAAGCTTTATAAGTCCGTCCGAAGGCACACCTTCCGAAAGGCCCCCTCTTATGTAGGAAGCAGCTGCATATGTAAGCACAAGCTTTGAACGAAGCGGATATATTTTATCTGCCCCGTATGCTTTAAATAGCGAACCAAAGAGTCCTTTTTTTCCGGATATGAATTCTTCCGCTTCGGGAATATCTTCTTTAAAAGCTCTTGTGCAAAGAGATATAAGAAGTCCGAGCGTTGCATCGTTTAATTCTATATCGTCCTGTAAAAATCCAAATACTCTTTCGTAGCCCCGGTTTTTTTGATTGAGAAATCCAAGCATAACGGCAAGAAGCTCCGGATTATTTAATCCATAGCTTTTTTTTATGTTATATAAAGGCAAAATACTTTTGTCCTTCGTCGCCTCTTCCCTGCTCTTTATATGTGAAAGCGCGTCTTCGACCGTTTCCGCATGTACATAATAATAAGAATCATTTTCACGAAGAGACGGATGATTTATAAAATACTCTTTCATCTCTTCTTCGGATATCAACAGACCGCGCGAGAAAAGACCTTCCTCCGTGCCTAAGCCCTTTAAGCCTGCATAGTCCTCAAGCATAAGCTCTATAAGGCTTTTATATTCGGATATCTCTTCCTCCCTGTCATTATACGGCTTACCAAAAAGTGCCTCATCAAAATAATCCTTGTATCCGTACATAATCTAAACTCCTTGTTTTTTATAAGCTTATGGGTTTTGCCCGTTATTTCCCGGATTTTGTTCACCATCAGCCGGTATAACAACTCTTTGTTCTTCCTCAAGTTTTCTTTTTGCATACTCCATATATGCATTATTCCACGAACGGAATACATCGCTTATGGTACGATTTTCGGCATCGGATTTTATAACATCATAAGTATCTGATATCTTATCCTTATATGCATCATAAATCTGCATCTGCCAGCTAAGGCACGTCGACACATATTCAAGCATCTGCTTTTGCGTCTTGTCATCATCCGTTTCAAGCTTCATGTTTTCGATATATTTTTTAATACGGTTTTTTGTAACTCCGTAGGAATGTATCATGTCCGCACAGGCACGTTCGAAATCAACCGCATCATCCGGAATTCCCTGATTGGCTCTCATATTTGTCGTGCTTACCAGCTTTTCTATACGTTCCATATCCTTTATGGATAAATCCCTGTCAAGTGCAACAGCCTCATCAGGCTTACACTCGGAGAATATCTTCATCCAGTGCTCAATCTTATCAAATGAATTATCCTTTTCGGTAAAGGTCTTAAGCCTTGTACGCGGTGGCTTAACTCCCTTTATAACATCCTTCATTTCCTTATTAATCTCATTATAAGGTACTAGGCCCTGCTCCCAGACGATAGGCTGTTCAGCATAATAATAGATATTTTTCCATGGGATTCTCCTGCCCGAAAAATCCTGCTGCCTGAAATAAATTCTACTCATACGTGCACTTGTATATGTCTGTGTATAAGCATATTCGGCTATATTTCTTATTCGACGAACCTTTCTTCTTATGTCCTGCTCCATCTCACCTGCTGTATGATTGCCTCTTGCAGTCAGGTACTGACCGCAGATACCGTAGAGCACCTCGAAGTGGTTGAGTAAAAGCGAAAGCTCCATCTCAAAAAGCTTATCATCCTTATAATCAAATTCATAGTCAAGGAAATCCATAATTATTTTTATCTGCTCTTTAACAGGCTCCATATCCTTATCAATGGACTTTGATACAGGCACATCTTCAATCCTGTCAAGGACACGCTCTGTTCTTGTAACATCCTTTTTCTTGCCCCTCCAGTTTGTTACCTGGTATGTTTTCTTTTCCTTTTTGAATATCTTTTTCTTAAAGGTTTTTGTCATGTCACACATGGCAACAAGCTCCTTTAAAGGCTCGCCCATGGACTTTGACTCAATAATACCCTCTATCTGAACCGGAATCTCCTCGGCAGGTCTTTCTTCAGCCTCAAGCGGCATATCACCTTCAACTCTTCCTTCTTCATCATGATGTGCTATATTTTCACCCTCACCAAGCATCTCGGCTTTTTTATAAAAATCATTTTCCTGCTGCTTACCGTAAGCATCGGCAGTTGTACTTCCCTCTCCGGTATATTTTTCCAAAAACGGCTGACTCTTTGCTATAACCGCTTTTCTAAGATAAGCTCTTCCTGCTTCATCAAGCTGTTCGCCCTTTTCGTTTATCTTGCCTTCCATATCCTCACGCTTATCACTGTAGCCAAAATAAGCATTGTCATAATGCTTTTCATACATAGGGTCACGCATAACAGCAAGCTTTGCAAGCACATACTCTCTTAAATCATGAAGCATCTTAAGTCTTCCCTCTACGGCTGCTACCGTAGAAGCAAGCGGCTTATTATCCGATTCCCTCAGGCTTGTGAGTGCAGGTGCAACCTGAGTCTCCATACCGCAAAGTGCAGCTATCTCCGTATATTTTTCAACTATACTCTCATCACTTAAATCATCAAGCTCCGTAAATGTCATATTGAGGAATTCATCTATGATTGCACCGTCATCCGCCAAAAGATCCATTATAAGAATCTTCGGCTCAACGCTGTCAAAATCAGGAAGCTCACGTACCTTTTCGGAAAGCTGTCTTCTTTCCTCGCTTCCTTCCGTCTGGCTCTTATAATCCTCAAGACTCATGGAGCCGTTACCTGTTGCAAGCTCTTTTAATACATTGGTTACTATCTGCTCAGTTCTAAGCTCTGTTGTTTCTCTTATAATTTTATCTTCGGATATATCTTCTAAAAATTCGTCATTTCCTTCTATATCTTCATTATATTCACCCGGGACAAGCTTTTCAAAGCCGTTCTCCAAAAGTCGCTCCTCCATTGATATGGTGCGCTCCCTTTCGGAATAAGCGTTTGAAAACGCACTGACCAAAATATCTATATATCCGCTTTCTACAGGTGCTGCATTTTCTCCGGCGTCAGGCGACATTTTAGCCTTAGCTTCTGCCATGCGGTTCTTTAACTGTTCCGCATCATACTCCTTACCCTCATCGGCATTTCTAAATACGTGAACATAAAGAGGATGCCTTATAAGAGCCATACGGCTGTCCATAAAATTAACATACTTCTTTATACAATTTGCAAGAATCTTAAGATTATTCTTTTTCTGAGTGGATATTTTATATCCGTTTTTTTCAAATGATTCAATATTTTCATCATTACCTAAGGTTAGAGCCTGTAAGCCTATGGCTTTAAGTTCTATATAATTATTTATAAAATATTCGTCATCGCACCTGTCAAACTTGGTCAGGTCTATACCAAGCAAGTTGTCCACCATGGACTTATATGCAGCTCCTCTTGTATTTATATTCTCTGCACCGAGATTCATAAGAAGCTCCATATTATATTTTAAATCTTCATCGGTTCCACCTGTTTTTATAAGAGGATATATGCCGTTTATTACCGATTCATCAAGCTCATAATTAACATATCCGAAATCGTCAAGCTTTGTATATGCTTCAGAAAGTGCTCTCTGCGCATTAGTGTTATGAAGAATTGCAGCACTAAATGTTTTATTTGCTTCTCCGTATTTTTCAACTCTTCGGCTTATGCCCTCGGTAAATGCATTTTTATCGATATTTTCCGCATTTTCCTCGTTGTCAAAAAGATATGCAACGGCACTGTAATTATCGTCCATACCCTGCATGTTATTGGCAAGTTTTTTCTTTGCCTCCTCATCTTCTATTGCCATGGACTCCTTGATATATGTATCCTTTATATCCTTACCTGTTTCGGCAATTCTTGCAAAGAACGAAGATGCCTGAATCTGGTCAGTTATTTGTACGTAGTTTTCAAGTAAAGCATCATCCGTCTCAAACTCGTTGTAATTATTATTGAAGGCTTCCCTGTCGAGATTTTCGTTGTCTGCTTCATCAACCGTATGCATATCCTTATAAAACGGATTGCTAATCTGATTAAGCTTCAAAATCATATAAAACTGAGCATCTCGAAGCATATTATAAATACCCAGAAGAATTTGTTTTTTCTCTGCGTTAATCTTTATCTCACCTTTTTTTTGTGCCTCTATCTTGCTATATATGTTAAGCCAACGTGAGGAAATCTTATACATATCCTCGAAATTTTCTATAAGGACCTCGTCTTTTTTGATACCGTCAAATACGCTGACATCAGTATCAATGAGCTCATCAACCCACATGTCGGCTTCTTCCTCACCGCCGAGATTTCCCAAAAGCTCTCTTGCTTTTTCGGATAACTCCTGACGTTTTCTTAATTTTTCATCATATTCAGGATTATTCTTAACTTCGTCATAATCCTGACCGCTTCCTACAACTCTCTGAACGCTGTTAAATAAGAGACGTTCCGCATTAATTCTTGCAACCTCTCTTATATATTCGGCCTGTACTTCAAGATTATCGTCATTATAATTATCAACGTCCTTATAGCCATAACCGGCAGCACGCTCAAAGAAGCCTCCGTTACTTACCTTTTTTTGATAAGGCGCAAGCTCTAAGCCGTTATATACAAATTCCAAAAGTGCACTCTCATCATCAGCCTCAGGCTCGGCAGGCATACGGTTTCTGATGTCCTTTATATCCTGCTCACGAAGTGCCTTATCCATATCAATCAACGTATAATACGGACTTCTTATGATGTCCATACGTCTTGCCGAATACTCGGTATAGTCCTTTAAGGAAGCTAAAATCGCAGTAAAATTATCCACACGCTCCTGTGAAATCAGACAGGTTTTATCATTTATCACCTGCTCCATAAGCTCCTTAAGGGCAAATCCGTAGTCGGTTAATCTCTTTGCTTCGGTATAATTTTTAACTATATCCTCATCCTTTATCGAATCAAATATAGTAAAATCGTTCTTCATAAATGTATCAACGAGCACAAGCGGAAGCATTTGAGCCTCCTGCTCACCGCCTTTATACATACCTGCCGCAAGTGCTTCTTTATTAGCCTGCTTTGCTTCTACAGACGTTCCCGGTCTTAAGCTCTTGGAAAGAAGCTCCATAAGCTCCGGAGGAATCATAAATCCCTGCTTTATAACATCGCCAAGAGAAGTAAGTGCACCTTCAAATTCCTTCTCAAGATTCATATTTTCCCACTGCTCATATACAGTTCTTGCTTCCTTAGCAAGCTCGGCACGATTATTTATATCAAGCATCGGCTCTTCATTTCCCATATTGTTACCGGTAAGAAGATATGTAAGTCTTTCCTTACGTCTGGCATTTAAAACTTCGGGAACTATAGGAACCTGTCCCTGCTCAATTACTGCATTTTGATTTTCTTCCTGATTGTTCTCACCCTGATTGGCGATTTGGTTTTGAGGCTGATTCGGAGCATTTCCCACGACCTGCGCCTCAAGATTTTGAAGCTCCTGTTCTACCTCTTCATCCACTTCCTCTTCATCATTTTGCTCCTCCACAACATAGCCGTATGCCTGCATACGCTCAAGCATGGTACTTTCTCTGAACTCATAATGCATGGAAAAAAGTGGATTATCCCCTATTTCTGTCTTGTATGTAATATATCTCATAATCGTTGAAAGCTGTCCGTTGTTTATATCCCTTTCAGCCGTATAGCTTTCAAGACGTTCGTTCATGTCATCATTATCTGCCGCACCGTTAAGTAATTCCTCATCAAAAGCAAGCGTATAATTATTATCGGCAATAATCATCATACGCAGATTCATATAATGTTTATAATCATTAATTGCTGCAAGCATGGCAGTAACCTTAGCATGCTTCTCCCTGCTTAAGCTTTTTTTCTCTTCCACAAGAGGCAGAACCTCTTTTTCTATATATTCAGCCTGCTCTATAGCTTTATTAATGCGGTCAAAGGAAAACACGAGATACATATCATCAAATTTATCAAAGACCGTATAATCAAGCTTTAGAAAATCATCTATACGCTTTGTGCCGTCATCATCCTTATTAAGCTCTTCAAGACGGCGCACCGTATCCTTAATTGCATTGGCATTTCTTGCCTTTTCCGTAAGCCTTAAGTCCTCTTTTTCAAGCAAATCTTCCGCCTTTTTCTGGAGCATCACACGAATTATACCGCCCTGAACACTTAAATCGTTTGCTTCTTCCATAGAAACGAGTTTGTTCTCTCCCTTTAAAATATAATATAAGGCAGTATTAAATACGTTCATAGAAAGGTTTTCTATTTCCTGCTGTTCCTGAGCGTTATTTTGCGGTTGCTCGATATTCTGCCCTTCTCCGCCCGCATTCTGCTGCTCGATAACCTGTTCTACAACCTCTTCTACATTCTGCTGCTCGATAACCTGTTCTACAACCTCTTCTACATTTTGCTGCTGTTCGATAACTTCTCCGCCTTCGTTTTGCCGCTCAATAACCTGCTCTCCAGCCTCTTCTGCGTTCTGCTGCTCCACAATCTGTTGCTCTATATTCTGCTCTTCTCCGCCTTCGTTCTGCTGCTCGATAACCTGTTCTCCAACCTCTTCTACATTCTGTGGCTGCTCGATAACTTCTCCACCACCGACATTTTGCGGCTGTTCGATATTCTGCGGCACAACAACTTCTCCGCCTGCATTTTCTTCCACGATATTATTCTGCTGAACAGGCTGTACGTTATTTTCAGGCTGCTCAGGTTTTTGCATCATAAATACAGGTGGCATGAAAATCTCTACCATCTGTATATCCTGATTTGCGTTTGCATCAATATTCTGCTCATTAACAGGTTGATTTTGAGCAACAATCCGGTTGTTAACAGGAGCTATAGGTTCATTAATCCGATTATTTACAGGAGCTTTAGGCTGCATAATCCGGTTATTACCGGCAGAATTCCTGCGGCCTTTATTTTTAACTATAGCCTTATTGCCCAAAAGCTTATTGACCGCTACATCCTTGTTGCCGGCAGGCTGAAGTTTTTTCTTTTGATGATTGTCATTTTTGACATATACACGTCTGCCTTTTTTATTACGTGTTATACGATATTTCATACCTGCTAACAAATTGGCAACATTTTGCTTTTGGAGTTTGTTGATATCCGCTATTAATTTTTCTTTTTTCTCTTTTTCGTTATAATTATTATCCATACAGTAACCTCAAAACAAGCGAATAACACCAAGCTCGCTTTTTAATATTAAGACTTATCTATAATATTAATATCTGTCCATATTTTCCTTTCCGAATACAGCATCGGCATACGGCTCAAAGTCGGCACGTGTAAATACCTTACCAACCTTTACAAATTCGTATTTTACAGCTAAAAGATAGTGTACCATATGCACCTGTCCTTCGGCTGCCGGGTCTGCTGCGGCAAGGAATGCGGCATTAAGTATACAGTTCTTGATATTACCACCAACCAGCTCATACTTTTCGGCAAGGTAACGTATATCAACATCATCTGCCAATGGCGTATCCTTCGGTATGGTAGTTCTCCAGAGCATCTCTCTGGTATCTACATCCGGGAACTGGAACTCAACAATATATTTCATACGTCTGAAGAACGCCGGGTCGATATTGTGCTTGTAGTTTGTCGCAAGAACGGATACTCCGTCATAACCCTCGACCTCCTGCAAAAGAAGTGCAGTCTTATTATTGTTTGATGCCTGATTTGAGCCTCCGTCATCGGAACGCTTTGCAAACAAGGTATCACATTCGTCAAAGAAAAGTACGACATTACATTTTTTTGCTTCTCTGAATATCATTGATATCGACTTTTCTGTCTCACCGACGTATTTATCTATAACCTTTGAAAGGTCAACTCTGTATAACTCAAGATTAAGCTCATGAGCGATAACCTGGGCACACATGGACTTACCTGTACCGGGAGCTCCGAACAAAAGTATCGACAAGCCTCGTCCGTAAGGATACTTCTTTGTATAATGCCATCCGTCATAAACCTGCTTTCTAAAGTTCATCTGGTCTATAGCATGCTCTAAGGTCTCTCGCTGGTCTTTATTCATAACGATATCTTCAAAACCGAAGTTTGCTTTAATCTTTGTTGCCTTTTGTGTAAGCTCCGAGCTCATCTGACCATAACATCCCTGAAAAAGAGTGGCACGCGATATAAGTATTTCCTTATTCATGGTCGCAAGACTCCTTGCACTGTGAAGTGCGGATTTTATCTTACCGGGAGTAAAGAGGAACTTGGTTGCCATCTCAAGCTTATCTACATCTTTATCAAGCTTGTACTTCTGTGAAAAATAATTCCAGCACTTTTCTCTTTCCTCGTTATTTGGCGTCGGGATTTCAAGCTCGGTTACCTCTTCCTTTGTTATATCTCTCATCGCAAGCTTATCCCTGCTTATTGCAAAAACAAGAATCGACTTCTGTGTAAGCTTGGCAAATGCAAGGTCCATATATCCGTAGAACTTTTCTTTTTCGTCCTCTCTGAATGAAAGCTCATCCAGACAACAACAGGAATTCGTAAGTATACACTCTCTTGTTACTGCCCACAATGCTTTATCAACAAAATTAAAATCATATACAAAGAGCTTTTTACAGTTAATTGAAACGGCACCGAGATTATGCTCCTCGCAGAAGTGTCTGATAAAGAATTTTCTTCCGCTTCCCTCATCACCGTAATATGAAAATATACGAACGCCCTCTCCATAGGATATCTTCATGGCCTCAAGCTGTCCGTCATTTGCCATAATCGGATCAAGCTCTTCCTTTGTGGTAAGCATCTTAAAGAATCTTATATAATTTTCATCAAGTCTCATAGGATCCTTACCGAAAAGATAATCTATGATACGCTTATCCGGCGATATAACAGTTGAAAAAGGCATACTTGATACAACTCTTAAATCAAGTATCGGAAGCAATGCCTCAAGACACTCACTCATCTCACCGTAAGCACCTGTAATCGAATAATTCGGTCCGAAATAAATCTTTGCAGCACTCTCTACAGTAGGTGATGAAAGATTTCCGTTCTCATTTATAATCTGAAATATTCCGGCATAGTCTGTCTGCGTTGAAGATAGAACTCCACTTGCAAATGTAAATAAAGCAAACGGACGCATTTCAAGCTTTTTCGTAAGCTCGTAAAACGGCATTCTTACTCCGTTTTTTAATGTCAGTTCTCCACAGGCAGATATCCATTCAAGCTGTGATGATACATCAAATGCATCGCGCGCCGCCTTAACCCGTTCTGCCTCCTCAAATTCATCTTCGTCATCATCGGAATCGCTGTCTGAACCACCGGAGGTTTCTGCAAACGCACCCAACAAAGAAAGGAGCTCATCATCAAAATCTTCACTTTCTTCATCAGAATCTCCAAACGCATCAAGCTCTTCCAAATCCAGCTCCTTATCCTCATCATCTGATGTGCTGCCATATATCTGCTCATATTTAAGGAGCTGCTCATTACATGAATCGGAAGCTACTTCAAGATCCGGATAAAGTACATTTTTATATCCGCCCTGTCCGTTTGAAAATGTAAGCTTCATATTTTCCATATATGCTGAAAGACACATATTTACACAATGAAATATATGTCGCATATATTCATCATAACCCGAATAAGCTACAACCTTTTTTCCGCCAATAGAAGCCGGAATATCATCCTGCTCGCTTTTCTTTTTTACGGTTTTCTTATCTACAGATTCTTCAGTTATACTAATTTCAGTTATATCTTCCGTTTTTTTCTTTCTTCCCGCCAAAGTAATATCTCCTCATCTTTAAATTTATTTAAAGCATTACTGATTATTCATCACTGTTTACACGAAAAATTGCCGTCTTATCAAACACGCTCTTTGCAGTATTCAATGCGTTTTCATCATCGTTATTTACAAATATGCCCTTATTTTCATTTATAAAGCCCATATTTACGGGTTCATCATAGGCATATCCCATCTCATCCTCATCCTGATCCTGCTGGATATCTATTTTTCTTTTGGTTTCAGCATTTACACGTCGGTTAGCATCCATTAGCCTGTCTGACAGATTGGAATTAAAAAGAGACATATAATCAACCTCCTCCCGGTATATGAAGCAGCATTGACTCTTTAGAACCATAAATCAAAGCTGCTATATCCTTCTTATGATGTCGGAAGCTGGATATAAATTCCCATGCCGCCTCCCTTATTTGACTTAGCATATATATTTCCGCCATAGTATTCTACAACAGCCTTTGCCTGCGCAAGACCGAGACCATTTCCGGATATACGATTTGAGCCCTGATAATTAAGCTCAAAGATATGATTAGTCTCGTCAGATGAAAGACCTTCACCGTTATCCTTTAAAACCACAAAAAGGTCGTCACCTATCGTAGACAGAGTAATGACCAGCATACCTTGACGGTTCATATATTTTATTGAATTGTCGACTATATTGCGAAACAGCACCCGAATTAAATCTTCATCGCAGCGAACCATAATGCGCTCCTCTCCGGAGGATACCTGTACACGCAGTCCGGCACGCAAAGCAGCAGTATGAAGCTCATCCGCAACACTCTTTGCTATATCAACAATATTTACGGTGCTTAACTCATCTCTTAGACGAATATCCTTAGGCAAGATTGATAATGCGGAATTTTGCTCTTTATCGCTTTTACTCTTAGCAGCTTCAAGTAAAATCCTTAATTCATCCAATTCTCTTCTTGTTTCTTCAAGCTCAACATTTCTATCATCAAGTGCTCTTTTTGTTTCTTCAAGCTCAGCCTTTAAATTATCAACCATAATCTGATAATCTGCAATATTATTATCGTTCGGAGCCTCCGCAGACTCTTCATAAACCGAATCGTCCGAAGCGGCAGCTTCATACTGTATTTCCGGTACAGCTTCATAAGGTTCTGCATCGTTTTGATACTCTTCCTGATTATTTTCAAAATAATCAACCAGATTATCAGAATCATCCAAATTATCATCCGATGCCGAACCCTTCATAGCCACAATTGAGAACATCAAAAGAAAAAATGAAAAGCATCCAAAGCAAACAAAAAACATTATTTCATTATCAAAATACCAGCCTCCTATCGTCAACACATATGTCACGATAACAAGACACAATAAAATAACCCTGCTTTTTTTCATATTTTAAATATCTCCTAAGCAAATGTAAGAATTTTAAGGAAACCTGTTACGTTAAATACATCCTTAACAGCATCCGATGCTCCGGTAATAACCATGCTTCCACCCTTTGACTTTGCGGTTTTTTCACCTATAAGCAAAGCTCTTAAGCCTGCACTGGATATGTACTCAACCTTTTCAAAATCAAGAACAATTTTATTTTCCTTCTGAAAAGCTACAAGTATAGCCTGTTGAAGCTCAGGTGCCGTAATAGTATCAACACGTCCTTCAAGCTTAAGTGTTATCTCGCCTTCATTTTTTACTTCTGTAATTGTCATTTAATTACCCTCCTCAATATACTAAATTTATATATTTATTATTCTTCAAGAACTATGTAATTGTCAAGACCCATCATATCATCAAGTGAAGCATTTTCCGTACCTGCAACCTGTGCATTCATATCAAGATAAATACGGCTGTCCATGATACCCGAATCCTTGAAGTTTTCAAGTTTCAGACGGCAACGGACAGGTATAAACTGTTCCAGAAGATAAGTAAGCTGATATCTTTCCGCTTCCTTTAACTGCTTTTTTATCAGAACAGTTACGTCAAACACTCCGTCATTTTCTGCCTTGGCATCCCCATATTCCTTCATCTGATTTGATTCAAGTATAAGGAACTGTTCTTTAACCACTATCTCAAGAATTCTTTTAAGACAAGCCTTTGTTCCCTTCATACGATTTAAGGAATATGCCTCCCTGACAAGTGTTCTTAGTGTATCAGGTGTCAGCAAATCTCCCTGTACATCTATGCCAAGCCACCCTGCATATACGGGAAGAAGCATATCAGGACATTTATCCAAATCCAAAAGCTTCGGAAGCTTATCTGTATTGTCATAAAAATCATTATAAATACTGTTAAATACAGTCATATATCTGCGGAAAAATTCATTATCCTCTTTATATATTTCCGGAAAAGCATCCATAAACTCATCCGAACCGCGTTCAACCTTAAGACCTGCTATATATCCGTCACCTTCGCCCATAACTTCTATACAAAGATATAAATATCTTCCTTTAAGGCCATATAAAAGAATATCATTTTTTCCTACAAACCTTAAAGCTCCCGGCTGCTTCATATATATCTTTTTTGTATCGTCAGATATATTGGACGATGTAAGAAGACGGTCAATCAGGACATCTTCGCCGTCCAGAACAAGACTTTTGTCATTTGACGCAAAAGCATATATATATATCACCTGTTCCTCAGAAAGCTGCATACTAAAGGAAACTCTTCCCCACTCGGCGTCCTCCTCGGCGGCATCTATGCTTTTTAAATAAAGTCTGTGCTCAGGCTCATTTTTATCAAGATAGATAACAGCATCCTCATCCATCATAATGCCTTCTCCGTAAGACTGCTTTAAACGATTCATTTTTATACTGTAAACAGTTCTCTCCATAACGCTCCTCCGTTATCTGTCATAGGTTACAACCTCAATTTTGATATCACCCGGATAAAGAAGACAATTATCCTCCGGAACAATATCCGCCTCGACAAGCTTTGCGTGTGTCAGAGAATGCGGTAAAATCGAAAGGTCATATACATTCTTAACACAATCAAGCATCTCTATGGCATGGAAACAATCATCAAACGAAAGTCTGTCGCCAAAATTCTTATTGGTATTTATATAATCTATCTTTTCCTTAATGCACCTTACTATCTGACTCTCGCAATCATCATAATTAAGTCTTACATATACGGTTCCGGTAACATTTACCCTCGTATAAACCGGTGAGGTGAGCTCAACCCTTGTCGTCAACAGTCTTCGTGAGTCCAGATGCTCCATAATAATCTTTTTATAATAATCCGTAAGCTTAGGATATTCTTCATCGTTTCCCGGCTTAACAGCTATGCGAACCATATTTTTTTCTTCGTCCATATAAGCTCTTGCCTTATTAATAATAAGTCCCGGTGTCTTTTTCACAAGCTGCTCAAAGTCCTTTTCCGTAACTGCAGTATAAGGCATTTCCATATCTGCAAGGAAACGTCTCCTTACATCCTCAAGCCTTTCTCTTTCGGCTCCGCCTGTTCCGGGACCCGGGTTGTAAAAACGAATCGCAGTATCCGAGAAAGCTTTTGTTGATAAAAGCTCATTTCCTGCACGTATATTTCCGTCCTTTCCGCGTGTAACCGCAACACCTGCCAAAAATAGCTCGGCACCTATAAAATCTCCGGCATCTTCGATAAGAATTCTGCCGTCATGCTCAAGAAGATGATAATACAGAGCACCATCACCCTCAAATTCAGGATAGACAAAATTATAAATAAATCCGCCCTCATCATCCTCACGTCTTGCTATAATCGAAAAGCCTTCGGCTACGAGGTGGTCAAACGGCAGCTCAATATACTGATTATCATAACCTAAAACCTTTCCTATAGCATATTTACGCATAACCTCCTCGGTATAGCACACGATTTTAACACAGTTTTTAAGCTTTTCAGGACCAAAGCCCGTAATTTCTTTGTTAAAGTCTATATGATAAAAGCCGTCCTCATGCATTTTCTGCGTATAATAACGTCCTTCTTCGTAAAAATCCGGCGAATATGTATATTTACGATAAGTACTTCCCTTTTCTTCCTTACAGTAAATATCTATATACGCTTCTCCGATGATGGAGCTTTTTACCGGTATATCCGATGTTCTCTGAAAGGTATTGCACTCTGACATGGAAAACTTCTGCCATACTTCAAACAGGAAAGGATGAATCGCCGTTACTCTCGGTGCGACATCATAATTCGCTTCCTTAAGGATGGCACGTATAATATAACCGCCCATAGGAGGTACATCTGATTTTACTGAATTATTGTCCTCTTCGCTTATCTCATAACCCTCTGACAAAACTGCCTCTTCTTCAGGCATACGAATACGTATCTCTCCACCTGTTAAAAACGCACTTGTAAAATCCCTTACCTTACAAGGAACAAAGCCATTTGCCGTAAGAACCTCAAAGGATACATCCGCAAAAGGATTTTTCATTTTTTCGGTCAGAGGATTTCTGTCTGCGGATATATTAAGCTCCACATAAAGTATAAGCTCCTCGTTCGGTCCCGGCAGCTTATCCGCTACCATATAAAGTGCATTTCCTTCCTTAGGATGCTTGCCGAAAATGTTATCAGGTACTCTTGTCTCGTTATCGAGCAGTCCGTCACAGCTTCTGTAGCCGCTTGCCGTTTTAGAATATATACCAATCATTTTGGCACCGCTTAATTCTATCTTTCTGTTTGTTTCAAAAATCAAATCACCTATTACAAATCTATGATTAGGCTGAATAGTTATCGGAGAATCCACACCTTCAGCAGATAAAAGCAGTCTTGCCGGTCTTCCTTTTCGTATATTAAAGCCCATCATTTTAAGCAAATTTTCACGAACAGCAAAAGGAACCCTGTCAATACGCTCCTGCGCCAGAGTTTCATATCCCGTTAAAACCTCCAATATGGTTATTCCCGGGTCCGACGGATTGAAATTAGTCCAATCCTTTGTATAGAGCGGAATTTTAGAAATAGCTTCCTCATAACGCTCATCATAGGTTTTTCTGTCACTGCTTATATATTCCAGCATCTGATTCTCTCCTATATCCTTTAAATCAATTAGTTCAAAATGTGTACCTTATGTTCACCGTTTTTGGCTACCATAAACGGTGTAACCTTTACATCTTCAAGATCCATCTCATGAATTCCTTTTTCGTCCCTGTATTTTGCAATTACAACGGACTTTTTGACAATTGCTTTATTTTTTAAGCTGTTAAGACGCATCAAAAGCTGTGAACGCCTCGGCAGAATGCCTATCGTAAGTCCCGGACTTTCAACAGGATTAAGATACTCGGATAATGCCTGCTGCATAAGTGCCTGAATCTCAAAGCTGTCATCAATATTTATAACATTTATCCATACTGATACCGAAAGCTCGACAAATGTAGGTTCCACAACATGTAAATATTTTTCCGTAACGGTTATCTCCGAACGGGAAAGGAGATAATTTGTAAGCCCTCCGACTATGCGGTGGAATGAATACGAGCCTTCCATATAATCCTTCATAAGAAGAACAAATGTGAGGTCACCCGGTTTTCCGTCACCGTTTTTTGTCTGACCTATGATACCCTTTACCTGATCAATGGTATCGGAATATGCATATATGGCACGTGTATAATCCTTCATCGTAACAAGACGTCGTCTGCTGCTTAATTCACTTGCGCCTCTTCCGAGAGCCTTATCAAGGTCCTCAATATTGCTTCCGCCATATGCCTTGATTGGGTTGGTTATACTTCCGATATACATAAGATATCCCTGTGGTTCAGTTATCCTGTTTATATCAACATTTCCTTCCCTGCCGTTGCAGCAGCGAACGGTACACCTGATTGCCTCATCATCGGTAACCGAAGGAAGCCATGTCCTTATGCCGTCTCCGAATATTATCCTGTTAAGCAGTCTGTCAAGCTGATAGCTTCTTGGATTATCGGCTGTTTCGAGACGGTCTGTCTCATACCATCTTCTGTAAAAGGCTGTAATGCCTCCCATAGTGTCCTGTTCCATTATAACATTTTCAGGCTCTTCCTCAAGCATTGTCATCATACGCTCTCTGGAATGTCGTCCCATCTCATTGACCCATACATCCACATCCAAAATATGGGTAACGCCCAGATAAAATTGCATACCCGGTCTTATCTCCTCCACAAAGAAGGACTGTGTCGGTCTTGTTTCGATATTGGAAACCTGAACCGCATTTAAACATATACTATCAACAAACGGAAGGTTTTCAAATTTTTCTTCGTTATTTATTCCGATTCTTACCACTCTTATCCAATATGCGTTTCGCCCTTCAAGTACAAGCGGTCTCATATCGGCAGGCGGAATAAACATAATAACTCCCGAATGTGTAAATTCCTGTGTATAATCAAGCACTTTCATCGGTTTAAATCCGTCCGGTGAAACATACTCAAATCTGCATTTTAAACCTTCATACTGCATACTGTCCGACAGGTTAAAAAGAATACTTACAGGACCTGATTCCATCGGCTTTGAAAAGCCGAGGTAAAGAGCGTCCTCTGTATAACTGCCGGATAAAAATGTCATATATCCGTCTTCGGATTTAAGCTTTGATGTAATCTCTTTCCTTGAAGTTCCTATTATGGTTTCTGCTCTTTCAGCATGAACATACTGATTTTCGTATGTGTATGAAACCAAAAGGTTTTTAATCGTAGGAAAATGATGTATACAAGGTCTCATATAGCAGTTTTCAGCCTTTACAACCTGCATACGTATACAGCGTCCCTCATAAGGTCCTGTCGTCTGCTCAACCCAGTCATCGGGACATATAAAAGATATCTCACACTTTCCTGCCTTATCGTCATTTGAAAACATTCCACGATGATCCGTATCTGTCGGAAGCTTCTTCCAGCCTGTTCCGTTAAAATATTCCAATGCAAATTCTTCAACATAGCAGTTGCCCGGTATCTCCTGGGTGGTTGTTTTCGGCTTTCTTTTAATAACCTTTAAGCTTTCCTGAACCTGCTCTGCTGTAAGGCTTACCTTATGCTCCGATATCGAAAGGTCAAAGGTAATCTTTACTCTCGCTCCTGCCTTTGAAAAGTAATTATCATGACAGATATAGCAGTCATCATACACTGAAATCGTATCAGTAAACGGTGCAAAGTCATCTGTATCAAAATCGTTTGAGCCGTTGTTGATATTTTCCGCAGCAACAGGTCTTCCATGTGCCGAAAACATTATACTCTTTACATGTCTTGACTCAACAGGAGCCCTGTCTGCCACCATAAGAAGCATACTGTAGAGTTCTGTTCCCGCATTAATTTTCCTGTTTGGCTCATATTTTCTTAAAACAAAAGTCTTATTGTCATCACGAAGTTCACGGTAGGTATAATCCTTTATTCCGTCATTTGTAAGATATGCAAAGCGTACACGCTTTTCTTTTATATCATTGACAAGCTCTTCGCCGCCCTCTATGCGAACATAAATATCATCATTTTCGCAATCAAATACTGTCGGATGATAAAAGACAACAACGTTTCTGTCTATTCCACCGCTCTCTCCGAAAAGGGTAAATGATTTAAGCTCTTCACGACTTGAAGCTCCTGTTGTATTTGTATACGCCGAAAGAAGCTCCTCGCCCGGTATAAGCTCAGGATTACGGAAGCTGCCTAAAAGCGGAACTATAGCTCCTGTTTCCCTGTCAGCCATAAATGCAGAGGAAAGTGTCGCACTTGTTACATAAAGACCATGTTCTGTTTCAAATACGACAGGCTCATCCGAATCCGTAAGAAGCTTTGTGCCCTTCGGAATGCCTGCTCCCGGTATCGTATCATCGGATAGCTCACAGACAACAATTGAGCTTGCAGGCTTTGCCGGAAGTAAAGATATATCCAGCATATTTACAAACTCAGTATGATATCTGTCCATGATTTCGTTCATACGGTCGATATTTTCAGCTACCTCTTGCGCAAAAACGTTTGCAAGCGCCGAACCAATATCGGGATTTTCCTCATCCGGTGCCCAGCCTGTATCATAATTACCGGCAAGGCGTACTACCTCGTTCATGATATCTTCTTTTGTTCTCGTATCAATATTCAATTTCTTCGACTGGTTCAGACTCATAATTTTCCGGTTCTTCCTCTCTTACTTCGGTTTCCTGGTTCAAATAAAATGGAAATACAAGATTGTCTCTTGTGTTTGTAGCCGAAACGGTATATTCAATATCAAATATTATTCTGCCGTTTCCCGAATCCTCACTTGGCGTAATATCCAGATTTTCAATACGCGGTTCCTGATTTAAAATCTGATCCTTGAGGGTTCTTATAAGTATATTTATTTTTGTAAGTGTTAAGTCCATAAATGTATAGCTCATGAGATTACTGCCGAAATTTTCTCTTAACGGACGCTCACCCAGCTGAGTCATCAATATCAGATATATGGACTGGCGTACACTCTGTTCTTCATCTACTGTCATAAAACGCCCTGTCGCCTTATTAATTTGCGGTGGGAACTTCATACCCTGTCCCAAAAAATCTCTGTCTGCCATATCATTTCTCCTGTTTATATATTCGTTGTCGCTTGCGCCAGCGCAACGACACCTTTCCTCGTATTATACTATACTTTACTCACAAAACGGTCACATTTTTATCCGAGTCTTATAGGTTTTCCTTCGACCGTCACCATGGTATTTGCCTTAATCTTAACAGTACTGTTTGATTCTATGTTTACATTTGCCGCTGATATTTCATTTCTTCCGGTTGCGGATACGGAAACCTTTCCTGTTGAATCAACCGTAACATCCTTTGCTTCGATTAAAAGCTTTCCGGAATCTCCGTTCATCGTAACGGTTATGGTTTCGCCAACCTTTATGATAAGCTTTCTTGCTGCCTTGATATTCATAGTTCCGTCCATGGTCTTCATCTGAATATCGCAGTTACTCTCCTTATCCTTTATCTCTATAAGATTTTTTCCGTCATCCATTGTTATGCTGTGCTTTTCATCGGCAGTCATAATTACGATTTTATCACCTTCCATGCCGCCTGCCGCTCCACCGGATACGCCGCCTGTCGGGTCGGTAGCTGACGGAACTGCCGGTGCTTCCGCAGCATCATCCTCACTTGTTCCGTCCGTAATCTCTATGGCATTACCGTTTTTGGTAACTATCCTCTTTTTCTTGTTTTTCTCATGCTTTGACTTCTTTAAAAATTTGTCGTTATCCTTAGGTATACAGCCTATTATATACGGTCTTTCTATATTTCCGCCATCAAAGGCAACCAGAACCTGGTCTCCTACCTCAGGGAAGAAATACATACCCCATTCCTTTCCCATATAAGGAAATGCAACCCTCGCCCATTTTAAAACATTTGCCTCGGAATCCCTTGTATGTATGGAAACACAGACACGACCGGCACGATCACCGTCATAGTTGTCAACAACCTCTCCGACCACGATACCAAACATACGGTTATCACCAGTTTCGGTCTTTTGTATATTTCTTTCCGCTATATCATCTAAAACATCAAATAATCCCATTTAGAAAAATCCTCCTAAGCCGCCGGATATCGAGCCTGTCACATCTGACATTGCCGAACTTGCGCTGTCTAATGCACCTGTTGCACCGGATAACGCACCTGCTGCGCCACCTAAACCGCCCAGACCGCCCAAGCCGCCATCGCCCTCAGAAATGGTTGCAGCCTTTCCGATAATTTTCGTTATATAATCTCCTGCTCCGCTGAAGGTATGAATTACCTCCTGCAGATAAAACTGATTTTCAACATCCTTACCAAGACCCGTTATCTGTATAAATCTGCCCGGTACAAGCTCCGGTAGACCAATAAGCTCAGCCTCAAGAGTTCCGAAGCGGTAGCTCATATCCTCGATAAGATAATTTGCACGGTAGGATGCGTCGTCCTTTGAAGAAGCCGTCGGGTCTATAAAAACCTTCTCGAGCTTGCCGACAATACCCTTTGCTTTACTTCCCTGACTTATCTTGTTGGTAGATTTCTTGGTGGACGAAATAAGCTTACCCTTTCCCGGGTCCACATTTCTTACCTCAACCTTTCCGTAAAGTCCGGTAATGTCATACTCAACATTTATATTTCTCATACCGGTCTTTACTCCGAGTGTCATATACGCTGTGGTATCACTCTTTGCAGGACGGAATATAAGCTCTCCTCCGAGTATGAAGAAATCATAATTGTAACGCTTTGCTGCTCTTACAAAAAATTCGTAATCGCTTTCACCAACCATCTCAATTGTATAAACATCCGAGCTTTGCTGCTGCGTACCACCCGTGGCACCGGCAACTCCACCTGCCGCTCCCGTGGCACCCTGCGTTGCTCCTGCGGCATTGGTTATATCTGACGCTCCTGTACTCTCAAGTGCTCCCGATGCCATGCTGCCTGCCATACCGCCTGCTGCTCCCATAAGTCCGTCACCGCCAGCTGCAGCATTCATCTGTCCGTCCGGTGTATCCGAAATCTTTGTACCCTTTATAACTCCCTCGGATGTAAGCGTTACATAAGGCTCAGCTGCCATTATCTCCTTTAGGGCAGCCGAATATGTCTTCGCCTTAAGCTGTCTTGCGGAATTATTTGTCATCATAACGCCCTTTATATCCATGGCTGTTACCATAACACCCGGTACCTCGTCTTCCTCATATATAAAATTAACCTTTGCTATAAAGCCCCGAAATACCTCACGTACCGTAGAAGCATAACCGGCATATATAACAACACTTGAACCAAGAAGTACATATTTTTTAAATCTGTCAAATACAAATGTACCGTTTACAATGTCATACACATTATAAAACACAAAGCTTGCAATACTTGCCTCAAAGCCAGCCGAAAGCTCTATACGTATATCCGATACACCCATTCCGTACTTATTGTTCTCGAATTCTTCTCCGTTAATCTCTATACTGACAACAGGATGTCCGAAATGCTCATATTGTTTTTCAAGATCATCAAATTCAAATTCAGCCACTTTTTTCTCCCATCAAATTATTTAATATGTTACATATATCTGGAAACGCCATTCGTATTTTTTGAGTTGTTTACCATCGGAATAGTCAAATAAGGCTCTCCCAAAATCGCATTTATACTCTTCTTTTGAGCTGTCTCCTCCTGCGAGGTCTCGTTGTTTTTTTCTTTCTGCACGTCTTTGTTGTCTGAATCTTCCTGCGAAGCTTCCTGATTTTCCTCCTGCTGTGCCTCTTTATCTGCCTCTTCAGCTCTTCTTTTTCTTGCCTCAGCATCATCATTTGTTGCTTTTACCTTTTTGTCCGCAACATTTTGTCTGTCTTCTTCGTGCTTTTGTCTTCTTTCCCTAATCTGTTTTTTTATGGCTTCGTTTTGCTCTTTTTCATAATCATCACCGTGAATAGCCGTACTGATTGCATCGCAAAGCCCTCCTACGGTGTCCGTTAACTGTGATGCTATATTTACTGTTTGCAGGGCTGCATTTTCAATTATCTCGGCATAATTTCCGGCCTGGGAAGCAAGATTCTTAAGCTTACCGTAGGTTCCGCCCAGCGTATCATCAAAGCCAAACGCCTTATCATAAGCATCCTGCCAATAACCCATATCTATATCATTTATCTGCATATCCGAAAGACGTATAGTAAGTCTTACCTCGCCCCTTATAGGTCTGCCATATAAGTCAAACATGGTGTATTTGGAATTTACACCGTTTAATATACCTTCGTAGCGCATATTGTTCCATGCAAAGCATATACGGCGTGTACGCTTATTTCTTATGGCTCCGATAAAGCCGTCAACCATATTCTGAACAGTTTCAAAGCCACCCGTTATCTTATCAAGTGCAAACTTTCCTAAATTTCTTCCTATCGTTGAAATGTTTCTGAACCTTGTATCCTCCAAAAACGCTTCCTCAGCTACAACCCTTTCAAATAAAAGTGTAACTGAAAATACTATATCAGGATAAGGTGAAGCCATATTTATATTGTTGTTATTCTGAGTGGCATCACCCTTCGTCAAGTCCTTCTCACTGTATTTACGTGCCGAAAGCTGCATACTTGACGGATTAAACTGTACAGAGAATTCACGGTTATAATTTATGGTCTTATCTCCTCCAAGCAGGCTGTTTGTCTTTATGCCCGCAAGAGATGCGTATTCATTTGCGGTTTCCTTAAGCTCGTCAAGTCCCTTTTCTGCCGCATTTTTAGCCGCATCCATGGCACCTGATACAGCACCGTCCGGAACCATACCCGCAAGACCGCCGGCAGCCGAACTACTGGTCTTGGTTTTGACGCCTTCTTTTTTCTGAAGGTCATCCTCAAGACTTTCGTCGCATATCATAACAATGGCTTTTTCCACTGTTCCCGTTATATCCGCTAATCCGTTTTTCAAAAGATCAGTAACAGCCATAATCTACTCCTACCCAAATAATCTGTTAGCCATATTCATCGCACTTGATACAGTGCCTGTTTCCTTAAATATCTGTTTAAGCGACTTATCCCAATACTCGGCATCAGACTTATATTCATCACCCGATGCAGCCTGACGTATAGTCAGATTGACGGTAGCCTTTATAGGATCACCCAGTTTATTAAACATCGTATAGGTTGCGTCAACAGATTCCACTACTCCGTGAAAAAACATTTCAGACCAGAAAAATACAATTCTTCTGGTATTATTACTAACTAAAAGCGAAACCAGACCTTCGACCTGATTTTTTATGCTGTAATTATCATCCGCTATAGTACGTATCACGTTTCCTGCCATATCAACTAAATTTCCGGCAGTCGGATTAAGGTTCTCGCTCATAAATGCATTCTGGACATTTACGTCTTCAAAGATAAGCTGCACATCAAGATATGTGGTTGCTTCTCTTTCTACCATGAAGAACTGCTTATTACCCGAATCACCCATCGCACGATACTCAGGATAACGACCTGCACTGGTTCTTGTTGATATGGTATTTGGATTATACTGCACTTCAAAACGAAGGAAATTTTCCTGGGCAAGGGCGGTTTCCGCTTCAGCTGCACTCTGCTTTTTCTGACTCTGTGTGCTCGATATGGTATCAACGCCTACTACCTGTCCCGGCTTCATCTTTGCCATACGCTTTGCTATAGAGCTTGACTTTCCCGCCTTTGTAACGTTTCGTAATGCAGATATGTTTTTATTTACATTTGTTGACTTTTCGGCACTTTCGTAGGAAAGCTTACGCTTTTGTACAAAGAGTATAGCCTTCGGTACTCCGCCGTTTAAAGCCTTTAAGGTATCTAAAAAGCCCATACATTATAACCCTCTTCTTATCTTTTCATTTGCCAGTCTCTTGGAAAGCTTGTTATAAACCTTGTCGGTTATGCTGTCCATCTGTCCCTGAATACTTCTTCTTACGGCATCTGTCACATCCTGATTCTGCTCGGTTATAACATGATGCTCCGTGTTATTTACAATTGTCTTTGTTTCCGTATTGTTATTATTTATAATCGTATCTATACGTTCATTTTGTCTTTCAATCTGACGGTTCTGTGAAACAATTTCATCTATTAACTCTTCATTTACAAAGGTTTCCTGTGATTTGTGTACCAGAGAAATCTCCATCGGAGGACGCTCATAGGACTTAATCCTCGGCTGACTTTGCTTAAGCTCGCGAACCGTTTCGGTAACAATTTCCGTAACAGTTTCCTTTTCTACACGCTCTATGGCTTCACTTTCCTCACGTATACGATTTTCACGTTCCACACGATTTACATCAGCCATAAGCTGTGTAAGATTATTTTCCGTAACGATACGTCTGTCACGAAAGACCTCCGGACGTTCAAGGTATTCCTTAAGAAGCCTTGTAGTTTCTCTTTCTCTTTCCGGAAGAGCATTTAACATGGCATCCTCACGAAGCTCCTCGGCATTTTTTCTTGCCTCGTTTTCCTGCTTAACCTCACGAAGAAACTCCATCGGACTTTCAAGAGCCTTAAGACTGTCCGCAACGGTTCTTTTCCTGTCATTTTCATATGTAGGTGTCTTAAGCTCGTTATTTATTCGATTAAGGTTTTGTATATATTCCTCATTACGTGCTAAATTCTGTTCGTTAATAAGCGTAAGCTCACGATTTATGTTATCTATCTCAATACTTGTTTCATCCGATATCTGTTTACTGTTATCAACATGAATCATACGGCTTTCACTTTTAGTTACGTCATCACCGTAATTAACCGTATTATTCTTTATGCTTACATTGTCGCCCTCGGTAATTTCCGTATTTCCTTCGGAAATATTAAATTCCGCATGCGTCATGTTTGCCACATCGCCGCTTCTGTAGCTTGTGTTTCTGTATTGACGGTAGTCCGCATCTGTAAGAAGCCTTAACTGTTCGGTGTGGCTTTCCGAAAGGATATTATTTATTATATCTATCTCGTCGGTAAGCTGCTCCACGCGTTCTTCTGTATTTGATAATTCACTGTTAAAAAACAAATGCTGTTCAACATTTTCGGTTATTCTCTGTATGGTATTATCAGCACTCTCGTAGAAGGTGTTTTCCATACGAAAGACCTTGTCACCGCCTTTTATAAAGCTCTCGCGGCGGCTCTGGTACATATTGTCAATCATATTAAGCAAAACAGCCGAATTAACTCTGGTGTTAATATTTTCTTCAGTTATTTCAGTATCGCCGCCTATAGTTTCCTCATATACATTCTCATGTCTGTAGGTTAAAGGAAAGCTCTCGTGACGTACCATGTTTTGCAAACGATTAAGAAGAATATTTTGTGTCAGTCGGTTCTGTTCCGACATCTGATACTCTTCCTTTGTAATCGTCGTATCACCTGATATATGTTCACTGAAATTTTGTACTATCTTATAAAGCGAGCCTGTCATAAGACGGTTCATGATATTTTCATGAAGATGAAGCTCTGTTTTTTCATCTATATCCTGATTGACCTGTGTGCTTGTATCTCCTTCCCTGTAATCATTTACAAGGCTTTCAAGCCGCGTAAGGTTATTCCAGTATAGATTTACAAGCTCCTCAGTATTGTTAATCTCCTGCTTTATCTGATGAACCTGATGCATAAAATACCGTTCATCCTTTATGCCAAGATTGTTTAATACATTGGTTATAAAAACCCTGTCCTGATATGTAAGATTAGCGTCTGCATTTACCAACACACGATTGAGGAAATTGTTTATAATCTCAACCTTGTTATACTGTCGGTTTTCTATGTTTGACTCACTAACCAGATTGGTTATACCGCCCTCTTCAAGATATATCTCCGGCGGACGGTTGACCAGATGTAAAAGCTCTTCTCCTGTAAGACCTGCACCCATCACACCGTAGTTACCGCGTATACGCTCGCCGAAGAAATCTCCGACAGTGGTAACATCAGTATTACATTTTAATTCAATTGGTGCTTTAATCTTTAACATATATCAATCTCTCCGCCATACCTGTTATGTATTATGATTTCGAAAGAAAATCCGCTATAGTTTTGGCACTTCTTGTCGGAGGCCAGTGTCTTGCCTGTTCTTCTAAGGTCGCCTTCGGTGTCATCTTTTCTGTCTTTGCACTCACGGCTTCAGGCCATCTGTTTGCCTTTGCCTCCATCTCAGCAATTGTCATTTCCTTTGTGCCTATACCGGAACCGGTTGTATTGCCGTTTTCATCCGTAAATTCCGAATAATTTTGTCTGTTCTTAACACCGTTTCCTGCAGGATTATCACCATCAAAGCTCCATAGATTTGCATTATTTATCATTTCCTCTTTGGAAGCATTTCGAGCACCGATGCCCGAGCCTGTAGTCTCGCCGTTTTCATCGGTTGTCTCCGTATAATTCTGTCTGTTCTTTATGCCGTTTCCGGAAGGATTTTTATCATCGAATTTCCAAAGCGAAGCACGTTCTTCCATAACATTTGCACGGTCCTCGGTAATACCGCGTCCCGCTTTTCCGATAATGTTACCGCTCTTATCTCTTACAGGTACGACATTGGCACGGGCCGACTCGCCCTTACCGCCAAAGTTCTCTTTGGTATCAAACTGCCACTGTATGGCTCTTTCTGCCATCTGTCCGGCAGAAGCGGTTTCAGGATTTTGAATACCCTTTTTCTCCGGCGTCATAGCTGAGCTTTCTTTGTTGCCTTCCTTGTTGTCCCCTTCAAACTTCCATTTCTTAGCTTTCTTTTCCATATCCTCTTTTGAAAGATCCACGATATCCCCATAAAGATTCTGACGTGAGCTTACGGTCTGTTCCGTACGGTTTTCTTTTCCACCGTAATTCTGAGCCATACTCCAGCGCTGGGTACGTGCAGCCATTTCTTCCTTTGAAAGCTCGAACTCATCCATAATTTTATTTCGGTATGAGGTTCCCGTGCCCTCCTTGGTACCGTCATATTGCCATGACTCCTTGGTACCGTCAAACGGACTGTCTATAGTATACATACGTGAAAACGCTATGGTTGTGGTTTCCGTAAGAAGCCCGGGTCTTTCGGCATTAAGTTCTCCGTATTCCTTGCTCATTACCTCACAGCCTGTAAAAATATACTGTCTGTCAGGTAAGAAAAAGGATGGATTAAGATACCTTCCGACACTTAAAAAAACAGGCAGCAAAAGCTTCGTTCCAAGTGAAAGAGGATCATAGAACTTCTCACCCACATAACGCTCTATCTGGAGTGTAAACGGCTTTGATATAGGCTTTCTTATCATATGAACAAAGTCATTTACACCGCCCTCCTGTATATAGTCATATTCATTTTCTTTTCTGATTACTTTTATGTCCTTGCACGGAACATCATAAAGAGCCTCAATTCTTAACATAAAGTTAAAATTAACGGTTGGCTTTCTTATATGAGTTCTTGTACTGACATTTCCGCTCATGTCATCTGCCATAATCTCTTACCTCGTCTTTGTAGGTTTCATATCCAACAAACTCTTTTCTCTCTTATTATCTGCGGGGTTTAAGCTCTTGTTGATGCTTGAAATCTGGTCACACCAGCGTCTTCTTTCGGCGTGCTCCATCTTCATAACCTCCTGCTCACTCCAGTGGAAATAATATGATATAAATGCCATTTCACGATACAGTTCTTCCTCAGGATACAGGCTTATTCCCCTATGGTAAAATTTAGAGGCACCTCAAAGGTCTTTCCGCAGTCAGGACAAACAACCTGCATTGTAGGTGGCTCTATATCGTTTATTCTCTGATACATATCCTGTAAAAAAGCAAGGTCTGCCGTGAAAAGCTTTTCAATATGCGTAGGTGTTATAACCTGTAAGCCCTCAATCTCCGTTACTACCCTTGACAATATTACTATTGTAAGGTATGAAGGATTTGCAAGGACACGCGGGTCTCTTGTTGCACTTATCTCATCACCTGCGGTTGCAAGTCTCATCTTTCCGTTTTTATGTACCTCTCCGTTAGCGTCAATATAACCCTTTGGTAATGTAAAATCATATACTGTTTCCATATTATCCTCCTGTAATCGTGGTTAGATTTTATTAATTCACCTGTGATATGGTTTGGTATATATATTTTTTTTTTACATATATACATATACCAAACCACACCACGACCCAAATCGGGCCATGGTGTAGTATATAATACATAAATCTTAGTTTGGTATAATAAGCTCCTCGTATGCAAGCTCTACTGACTCGATTGCAACATCACTTGTCTTTGCATCAAGCTCAGGTGCGGTATACTTGGTTACCCATGCATTTGTAAGAAGCCATGTACGGGTACCGGTAATCTCAGTTGATAACTGCTGTGGTGCACCACCGTTAATGTCGATAAGCTCTATCGTTACATTGTTTCTCGGTATCTCACCACGTGTCTCACTGACACACTCCTGTATCCATGTCTTAAATGCACTGTCTAAGGTATAACCAAAACGAAGAGTTACATTGCCATGCTTTACAAGACCCGGAATCTTAACCGGTGCAAGTGAGTTTGCATTACCCTGACGGAACTCTATAACATCCACAGTTGCCTCAATACCTGTTACCTGTGAAAATGCAGCAGTACCGTCTACCTCTGCAACACTCACCCTGAAATTCATCTTGGTCAACGGATAAGCGAGCCCTTTATCGTTCTGATAAACATTTTCTGCCATATCTTAATTCTCCTTTATTAATCTTAATTAACGTGATTCTCCTGTCCAAGGGACAGTACCTTATCACCTGTCATTTAACCCTCTGCGCCTTCCTCTGCGGCTCCTCCTGCTTCAGCAGTATGCTGAGTTACTCTGAAGATTACGAACTCAGCAGGTCTTGAAGGAGCGATACCTACGTTACAGATAAGTCTGCCGTTTAAGATATCCTCACGACTCATAGTCTGTGGTCCGATTTCTACGAAGTATGCTTCAGCCGGTGAAGCTCCTGAAAGCTGTCCTGAACGCCACATACTGTCAAGGAACGAGCTTATGGTAAGGCTTACTCTCTGCCAGAGAGTAGGATCGTTTGGCTCAAATACTACCCAGTTTGTATTTGCCTTGATGCTCTCCTCAACAAAGATGAAAAGTCTTCTAACATTGACATACTTGAATGCACTGTTTGAGCTTGCTGTTCTTGCGCCCCAAACTCTTATGCCCTGTCCCGGAATATTTCTGATAAGGTTGATGCCTTCAGGATTTAAGATATCCTGCTCTTCCTTAGTGTAATTAACCTTAAGACCGGTACAGAATACTGTCTCATTTGCAGGTGCCTTATGTACACCTCTGTTTATATCTGTTCTTGAGTAAACACCCAAAACCGCACCTGATGGTGGTATGAAGTCAGGCTTGCTTGAGCTTCTGTCATAAACCTGAATCCATGGATGATACATAGCAGCATAGGTTGAATCAATCATGCTTCTGTATTCGATTAACTCATCAGTCTTGTAAGTTTCCTTTGGCATATCTATAACTGCGAAGCGGCTTCTTGTATTCTCACAATGTGCCACAAGTGCAACTATTACCTCAGGTATGGTTACTCCAGGAATAGCCATCATGCTTACAACATCATTCTCGAGGAATGACTGGATACCGGTTCTCTTACCAGGGCCCTCATCAACACCGATAAAGGTTCCTGCATTAACCTTACCCATTGAGCCGTCGAAACCGCCCTCAAGATTGAACATTCCGTCTGTTGCACCCTTTCCAAGGATTGCTTCTACAGGATTACCTGCTTCCTTAACCTGTGCAACCTCAACCTTTACAAGCTCGCTTGATGCAAGTCTTGAAGCTATATAATTAGGTGAAGTAATATTTAATGAGAGGTCTGCATAATTTTCAACATCATCATTAAATCTTATCTGTGCGTTAAATGTTACAAGATATACAACTGTCTTAGGTATAACTGCCTCATCAACAACATTAGCCTTAAACTTATTTTCAAAGGTTACTGTTGAATCATAGATTGTAGCTATACGGTTATATTCTCCGTTTACGGTAACTACATCACCCTCACGGAAGCCATCAACACTTTTTGCTACAAATGAAGCATCTCCTGATTTTGCTATAAGCTGCATCTTACGCTTTGTAACTGTGCTTAATGAAATTTGGATTCTGTTTCCCCACTTACCTTCATTAGCTGCGGTAACTGTTAAGATACCCATCTTCTTTTTAGCACTTACTGCATCCTTAGGAATAACACGGCTTACATAGCAACGTGTTCCTCCGTTTGCAAAGAACTGCTCTACGCTGTTTGCAAGGAAGCGGTATTCTCCGTGTGTATACTCGGATAAAAATCCACCAAACTGTCTGGTGAAGCTCTTAAAATTTGTTACAAGGGCCGGTGCTCCAACCGTTGCACCTTTTTCTGCAAAGCCGATAAAGCCTGCGGTGCTGGTACCTACACCCTCTATGCTACGCGGAGTATTGTCATACTCTTCTACATATACGCCCGGTGAAAAATATTCAGCCATTTATAATCTCCTTTCAAATTAGCTTACGCTAGAAATTAATTGTCCCGGCATGGCAATGCTAATATTTCCGGCATAAGCACATACCATTTTACAATCATTTGTGAGGCAGGGCTTTCCTCCTGCAAGAACCTTGGATTGAGACGGTATCCACGTTCCGCTTGTCTGCGGTACACAGGGCTGCGGTGTAAGTACACCCATAGCCGCTGCCGTAGCTGATGCCACCTGCGGATTTGCAAGTGATGTGCACATACCAAACGGCGGTATGTTGCTCATTGCTGCTCCATCCTGTACGGTTGCTACCGGCTTACCGTCCGACATAACCGTCTGCTGACTGGTTACATTTAATGTTGACGGCGACATGCCCATACTGCACATCATGGTCGCTCCCGTTGTTACAAGTTGTCCCATAGCTGCCTCCTTTTATGTTTTTTCTTCGATAGACTCACCGTCCTCGAAGCGATACACCCGGTACTTAACATTTCCATCTGTTTGAAACCTGACAAGAAACCTGAGTGTCTCTGCCGTATCCCGTACTCTTAATACATAATTTCCTTTGCTGTCCACGCGTCCATATATTATACGGGCAATCGGACTTCCTACGGCAAATTCTTCATTTAATTGTTGTTCGAGCTTTACCGATAACGGATTTAGCTGCTCTTTGACTACAAATTGTTCGTAGTCCTTTTCCCCATGCAGAAGACCGTAACGATTTCCATCCATATTCATCTGCCTGTTCGGCATTATAAATGTCATACGTTTCTCCTTAGGGATAAATTCATTAATGCTGCAAGCCGGATTACCAAGCTGCACCGCCTCAACTGCCGTTAAGCCACGCATCTTTCCGGATAGGGTCAGTATCGATTCATTATTTTCTGACGGTATCAGAAATACATCAATTGAAGGCATCCTCTTGTCAAGCGTTTCGTAATCAACGATAAACTCCTGTGAATCAAAGCCCGGTACGCTCAGCTTCATAAGAAAATTTTCTCTGCCTATATCTATAAAGATATAGTTGCCATCGCCCTTAAGCCTTGTAATCAACTGTTTTCCGTCTTTCCAAAAGCTAACGCTTAAAGATGATACGGCCCGTCCGGTGGTGGTATCTGTGAGCCGGATAAGCAAATCCAGCCTGCACCTTATTACAGCGCCGTTTTCCAACTTTTACTGATTCCCCCCTTCTTCGCCGGTTACATGCACACCAAATGTAGCTTCCGTTACTCTTGGTGTATTGATTACAACCTCACTGGATAAGAATACAGGTGCCGCCTTATAAAAGAGGCTTATCTGATATGGTTTGTTGATAGCGCTCCATACCCTTACCTTTTCCTCCAGACTTATCTTCGCCTGAGACAGTACAATCGGAGGTTCGCCACCTTCCAGCCACGATTGTAATTCGCTCGGGTACACCGAATTATTGTCATTAATAATCTGTGCAACCCTTCCGACAATTTTTTGTATATCCGCATCCTTTAATCCCATCTGGGAGGATCCGTTTATAAATACCATATAGTATAAGCTATACGGTTTTGGCGGTACTGTTAACTGTAACCTTCCTCTTTGAACCCTGTTCGGTCTGGTTACATCATTTTCTTCTCTTATGTCATACAGATAAAGACCAAGTATATAGTCAACATCCTGAGACGCAGGAGAAGAGATTTCGATATTGTTCGGAGAAGGTATCGGCTCCGGACACATCTTTTTTCTCAAAGTCCTTACAATATATGCACTTACATCTGCTATAATCGAATAATCTGCCATATTGTTTTCC
>JAFSZR010000059.1 GCA_017459135.1 Lachnospiraceae bacterium
ACGGATTAAAAAAGTCCATATAAGAGTCCGTATAATAATTATACATGATTGAATGCATCGAATAACCGTCCGAAACAATGGCGGAAATATACAATACAAGCTGGGTTAATGTAAGTGAGATAAAGAAAAGACAAAAAGCAATCTTGCCTTTTTCTGCGTTGGTCAGTTTCTTGGTTACGGGTTTTTTCATGATTTCTTGTTCCCTCTTTTCTGTATTATTTTACAAATTACGCAATAAAGATATTTTATTTCAAATTGCAAACAGTGTCAATAATAATAAATAAGTTGATATTTTATTTTAAATAGGTTACAATGTTTTTAATTGGGCATATTGCTAACGGATAGGATATATATTATAAAGGACGTGATAAGATGAGTAATTTAAATGCACAAAGTACACAGGATATTGATATTATCAAGGAAAGCACTATAGAGGTGCCTGATATTCTTGCGCAGGTATATGATGCTTTATCCGAGAAAGGATACAATCCTGTCAGTCAGATAGTCGGATATGTTATGAGCGGGGATCCGACATATATAACCAGCTATAAAAATGCAAGAAGTCTTATTATGAAGGCTGAACGTGATGAAATCATAGAAGTACTTCTTGAAAACTATATTGATACAAGACTTAAATAGGGCATTCGGCTTTATTTTTGAGAACGGAGATATACTTGAGAATAATCGGATTGGATTATGGTACAAAGACGGTTGGAGTAGCCATTAGCGACGAGGCGGGTATAATTGCACAACCACATGTAACCATAGAAAGAAAACGTGCGGACAAGTTAAGACAGACTTATGCTCAGATTGAGAGTATAATAAGTGAATATAATTGTGAAAAAATAGTTTTGGGGCTTCCTAAAAATATGAACAATACGGAAGGTGAAAGAGCAGAAGCTACAAGAGAATTCGCAAAGGATCTTGAGAGACGAACAGGTTTGACAGTAATCTTTGAAGATGAGAGACTTACAACAATAGAGGCTGACAGGATACTTGAAGAGACGGATGTTGCACACAGCAGACGAAAGGACTACATAGATAAGATGGCGGCAGCCATTATTTTGCAGGCATATCTGGACAGAAAAGCAAACGGAAAATGTGACTGATGCTTTTATGATGAGCTTCGCATACGCTCGAGGCTGATAAGGAGATAAATATGGATAAAAATGAAAAGATAGTATTTGAGACAGAAGAGGGCGATATAGATTTTTATGTGCTTGAGCAGACGATGATAGCAGGCACTAATTATATAATAGTAACTGATGATATGGAAAGCGAGGATGGCAGCTTTTTAATTCTTAAGGAAGATAAAACAGTTAACCCTGAGAATGACGAAGAAATTGCCACCTACTGCGTTATTGAAGATGAGAACGAATTAAAGGCAGTTGTCAAAGTATTTGATGAATTGCTTGAAGATATTGATTTGGAGGTATAGTTTTGAAACCAGATGACAATAAGCCGGTAAAGATCATTCCTTTGGGCGGACTGGAACAGATTGGAATGAATATTACCGCAATAGAGTATGAGGACAGTATAATCGTTATAGACTGCGGTTTGTCCTTCCCTGAAGATGAGATGCTCGGAATCGATTTGGTTATTCCGGATGTTACTTATCTTAAGGAAAATGCTGATAAGGTCAAGGGTCTTGTGGTTACACACGGACACGAGGATCATATCGGTGCGATTCCTTATGTGGAAAATGAGATAAATATGCCGATATATGCTACCAAGCTTACTATGGCACTTATCGAACACAAACTTGAAGAGCATAACATAATCAACAATGTAAGAAGAAAAGTTATTGCACACGGTCAGATAATAAATCTAGGCTGTTTCAGAATAGAATTTATAAGAACCAACCATTCTATAGCGGATGCGGCTGCTTTGGCTATATATACTCCTGCGGGTATAATAGTTCATACGGGTGACTTTAAGGTGGATTATACACCTGTATTCGGTGAGACGATAGATTTGCCGAGATTCGGAGAACTCGGTAAAAAAGGTGTACTTGCTCTTATGGCTGATTCGACAAATGTTGAAAGAAGCGGTTACACACAGTCGGAGAAAACAGTAGGAAAGACCTTTGATAATCTTTTTGATGATAACAAGGATCACAGAATAATAATTGCAACCTTTGCTTCAAATGTGGATAGGGTACAGCAGATAATAAATTCCGCATATAAGTACGGTAGAAAGGTTGTTATCGAAGGAAGAAGTATGGTTAATATAATCAATACCGCTTCCGAGTTGGGATATATTAATATTCCTGAGAATACTCTTATTGAAATTGACAGAATCAAGGATTATCCCGATGAACAGCTTGTGCTTATTACAACAGGCAGCCAGGGTGAAAATATGGCCGCACTTTCAAGAATCGCCGCATCAATACACAATAAAGTAACCATTAAGCCGGGAGATGTGGTAATATTCTCATCGAATCCGATACCGGGTAATGAAAAGGCGGTATTTAAGGTTATAAACGAGCTTGAGATGAAGGGGGCGCATGTTATATTCCAGGATACACATGTTTCGGGACATGCCTGCCGCGAAGAGCTTAAGCTTATGTATGCACTTACAAAACCTAAGTATGCGATACCTGTTCATGGCGAGTACAGACATTTGAAGAGACATGCCGAACTCGCAATAGAGATGGGAGTTCCGAAAGAAAATGTAAAGGTGCTGACTACCGGAGATGTACTGGAAATATCCGAAGATGTGTTTAAGGTTACCGGAAGAGTACCGGCACAGGGCATACTTGTCGACGGACTTGGAGTCGGTGATGTAGGTAATATTGTATTAAGAGACAGACAGCATCTTTCACAAAACGGTCTTTTAATTGTGGTTGTAACTCTTGAAAGAGAGACAAATCAGCTTTTGGCAGGTCCGGATATTGTTTCGAGAGGTTTTGTATATGTAAGGGAATCGGAAACTCTTATGGAAGATTGCCGCGAGGTAATCCAGGAAGCGCTTGATGCATGTCTTGCAAAGGGAGTTGCCGATTGGAATAAAATCAAAATGTCCATAAAGGATTCCGTAAGCGAATTCTTATGGAAGAGAACCAAGAGAAGTCCTATGATATTGCCGATAATAACTGAGGTATAGTTATGAGAGATGTTATTAAGCAAAGTAAAGATTTAAATGAAAAGATAAAACAGTCTGAAGAGTATAAGATGTATATTGATGCCAAGAGCGCATTATACGAGCACGATGATTTATGCATAAGACTTAAAGAATTAAAAAACAGGAACGAGGGACTGCAAAACAGCCCTGTTACCGATGCTTATGATGCTGTGGTATCATTGGTAAAAGAATATGATGACTTGTTGCATAATCCTCTTGTAAGCGATTTTTTAAGGGCAGAACAAAAAATATGCAGATTAATGCAGCAGGTATATATATCTATATCAGACGGATTGGAGCTGGAGTATTTAGATGAATGAGAATAACAAACCGATAAACGACAAAAATATGAATAATAAAGAAATACAGAAAAAACCACCTGTAAGAAAAAAGAAGGTTAAAACCAGATGGGATGAAGTGGTTCGTAAAGGCTTGAAACATTCATCGGCATTTATGCTCAGCCTTCTCATAAATATAATCATCGTATACTTTATATGCAGATTGTTTACGTATTCTTTTAATTTTACATACAGTGTTTTCGGCGATGCTGCAAAAGATCCCGCAGGCAGGGAATATGCAGTCATAGAGATACCGGCCGATTCGTCAACACTTCAGATAGGCAAGGCTTTGGAAGACAACAATATAATTGAGGATAAATATGTTTTCTGGGCTAAGGTTAAAATTAAAAATGCCGGTGGTAAAATTAAAGCAGGAAAGTATGGTTTGTCTTCTTCCATGACTTATGGTCAGATAATTAATCTGATTTGCGGAATTAACGAAGAAGAGGAAAAAGAAGAGGGGAAATGACCATGAAGGATATGGATAGAATATCCTCGTTTATTGATTCTTTTATTGTGGACGATGAAGGTTTTCTTAGAGAAATATACTTGTCCGCGGTTGAACGCGGCGTACCCGTTATAAGAAGGTCTGCCAGGGAATTTCTTAAAACACAGCTGCTTCTTAAAAATCCTGAAAACATTCTTGAAATAGGAACTGCAATCGGTTATTCTTCACTTTTTATGAGTCAATACATTGATGCTGATTGTAAGATAACAACACTTGAACTGGATGAAGAAAGGGTTCTTGAAGCATGTGAAAACATACAAAAAATGGATAAGGAAGAAGTCATAAAAGTTATAAAAGGCGATGCGCTTGAAACAATACGTACGCTGCCTGATGATTCTTATGACTTTTTGTTTGTTGATGCGGCGAAGGGACAGTATATTAATTATTACGAGGACGTGATAAGGGTTGCAAAACCGGGAGCTGTTATTATTTCGGATAATATACTCCAGGACGGAGAAATACTCGAATCACATTTTACGGTAGAAAAAAGAAACAGAACAATACATGACAGAATGCGTGAATATATTTATAAAATTATGCATGATGAAAGAGTGGAGAGTGCTGTGCTTCCGCTTGCGGACGGTATGGCTGTAACGATAAAACTATGATGAAATCGGATAGGTAAAAAATGAGTGAAAAGATAATTAAAAAACCCGAGCTTTTGATTCCGGCCGGAGGGATGGATACATTAAAGGTTGCCGTGGATTACGGTGCCGATGCCGTATATATGGGAGGCCAAAAATTCGGCTTAAGAGCAAAGGCTGACAACTTCACAACAGAAGAAATGAAAGAGGCCATACGTTATGTGCATTCTAAAGGTAAGAAGGTTTATGTGACGGTTAATATATTTGCTCATAACGATGACATTGAAGGTGTGCGTCAATACTTTATGACGCTTCACGAGGAAGGACTTGATAGGGGCGATACTGCCATAGATGCACTTTTGATATCCGACTTCGGAATATTTACTCTTGCAAGAGAGATATTGCCCGACGTGGACATACATATCAGTACACAGGCCAATAATACAAATTATATGACCTATAACTTCTGGTATAAGATGGGTGCCAAAAGAGTTGTCGCTGCCAGAGAACTTTCGTTAAATGAGATAAAAAAAATCAGGGACAATATTCCTAAAGATATGGAGATAGAGACATTTATGCATGGTGCTATGTGTATTTCATATTCGGGAAGATGCCTTTTGTCGAGCTATTTTACGGGCAGGGATGCCAATAAGGGTGCATGCACTCATCCGTGCAGATGGAAATATGCCGTGGTTGAAGAAAAAAGACCGGGAGAGTATTTGCCGGTTGAGGAAGATGAACGCGGAACATATATATTCAATTCAAAAGATTTGTGTATGATAGAATATATACCCGAGATGATAGATGCGGGTATTGACTCGTTTAAAGTCGAGGGAAGAATGAAGACCGCGCTCTATGTGGCTGCGGTAACAAGGACTTACAGAAAAGCCATCGATGATTATTTCGAGTCCGAAGAAAAGTACAGAGCAAATATGGACTACTATAGGGAAGAGATTGCAGCCTGTACATACAGACAATTCACTACAGGTTTTTATTTCAGAAAGCCCGACGAAGATACACAGATCTATGATAATAACACTTATGTAAATAATTATATATATCTGGGCTGTATAGAAGAAGTGACCGATACACCTGAAGGACAACTTGCCGTTATTCATCAAAAGAATAAGTTCACGGTTGGAGAATCCGTAGATGTAATGACTTTTGAAGGAGAAAATCTTAAGCTAACGGTTGTAGGTTTGTATGATGAGAAGATGAATCCTGTGGAATCAGCTCCTCATCCGAAACAGCTTTTGTATATTAAATTTAACGAGAGCAAAGATGTTAAGCCGGGGATGATTATACGAGTAAAGCGTTCCTGAGTTTAAGCAAAGCTTTCTTTTCGATACGTGACACATAAGAACGGGAGATGGCGAGTTTTTTTGCCGTCTCTTTTTGCGTTAATTCATCATTTCCGAAAAGGCCGTAGCGCATAGCTATGATTTGCTGCTCACGTTTATCGAGTACTTTGTTAAATATTTTAGATACGTAATTTAAATTATCGTTGTGAATGATATCGATTAATATGTTTTCGTCATCATTTTTTATTATATCCATCAGGCTTATTTCATTACCTTCTTTGTCGGTTCCGATAGGTTCAAACAATGATATTTCCCTGGATTCTTTTCGTTCCTGTCTGAGCCGCATTAAAAGCTCGTTTTCTATGCATCTTGAGGCATATGTTGCAAGGCGGCTTCCCTTGCTTATATCATAAGTGTTAACTGCTTTGATAAGGCCTATGGTGCCTATGGAAATTAAATCCTCGGTGCTTCTTTCCGATGTCTGATATTTTTTAACTATATGTGCAACAAGTCTCAGGTTGTATTCCACAAGCGTATTTCGTGCGTTTAAATCGCCGGCTTTACTTAATGCCAGGTACTCTTGCTCTTCCTTTTGCGATAGGGGATGTTTAAAAGTATCCAAATCATACGCCTCGCATAAGCCCTGTTTATATATGATATGATTATGAAAATAAAAAGTGCTTTTCCAAGAATTATTTTTGATACGGACAGAAAATGATTTACGTTTCCGGATGTTCGTTTCGCCTTGATATAATCTTTTTATTGATATATAATTATCGCAAATCTAAAGGCTTAGGAAAAAGAGAGGATTGCTGATTTGGAAACAAATAAAAATGTTATCGGAAAAAATGAAAAGCTTATTTTAATATTGATTATACTTATTCAATGTATTTTTGTATCGGTTATGTTCGGCGTAAAAAAACAGGGATATCATTCTGACGAAATGTGGAATTATGCTTTGGCAAACAGTTCGGATGGCAGACGTATCGAAAGAGATGATAACGGTGATCCTAAAAATTTGTATGAATGGACTGACTCGAAGGTGCTTTTGGAGTATATTTCGGTTGATAAAAGTGAAATATTCGATTATAAGAGCACTTATATGAATGCCTTGCATGATTATAATCCCCCGTTACAAAATATGCTGCTTCATCTGGTTTGTTCGTTCTTTCCGGACAAGTGGTCAAAATGGTATGGTTTTTTTATAAACCTCCTGGCATTTGTCATAACTCAGATTTATTTGTATAAAGCTTTGAAATTATTGTGTATGGGAGAAAAAGGTGCGATAGCCGGAGTATTGCTGTACGGTTTTTGTGCGGGAACTTTGGAAATCCTTGCTTTCCTTAGAATATATGCTCTCGGTGTGACTTTTGCGGTTGCATTCTTTTATTATTTTACAAAAATATATATCGACAGTGTTAAAACAAAAGCAGAAAGAAAAGACTTTGCTAAGCTGTTTGTTGTATGCTTTCTCGGAGCATTTACAATAATGCAATTTATGGTGGTTGCCTTTGCGATTACATTGGGATATCTTTTTGCGTTATTGTTAAAAAAGAAATACAAGGTTTTCTTTGCGAGCGGTCTTGTGTGTCTGACGGCTGTGGTTATGGCTATAATGGCATCTTTTGATACATTTATAAAACTCTTTCAAAACGATACGACGTATGCTCAGATTCAAACGGACGGTATGTCTAAAACGCCGGTTGTATATCAGTTTTGGTCATATCTTTCTTATTTGACAAAAGATAATATCGGAATTCATAATGAACTTGAAATAAGTTTCGGATATATGCTGGTATGTCTGATTTTGGGAATTGTATTTTCCGTATTTTTGATTATTTGCCTTTTCTCGAGAAAGAAAAAGTGGTTTATCGATATGAAAAACAATCTTATTGAGTATTTGAAAAGATTGTTTGATAATATAAAAACGGAAACGTTAAGCTTGTTGGTTCTTTTGTTTACAATTTTGTTTTTTGTTATATTAAATGCCAAAATAACATCTATAGAAAAAATGGGAATATATTCAAAAAGATATATATTTATGATATATCCGATTTTTGTTTTGATGGTTGCCATGCTTATAAATCTTATATCTCAAAGTCTAAGGGATAAAAAGATTATCGTTAATTTAGGAATAGCTCTGTTTTTGGCTGCTTTATCGCTTGTGCTTGCGGATAATGCATTCTTTATGCCTTTTGAAAGAAAGGGAACAAGATTCGGTGATATAGAAAAAAATGCAGATTGCATTATTGTTGTTGAGGATAAGTGGCTGCTTACGCTGTTTACGGGTGAGTTGTATGATACTCACAGCTTCTATGCATTGGAAAGAAAAGAATACATTCAGGATAATTATGATGAACTTGAATCTGTGGGCGGACCGCTGTATCTATTCCTTGATGTATCAAAAGAGTGTTTATCAAAAGATGAAAGCGATATTCTTATGGCAAAAGCCAGCGGAGGCATGATAAATAAAGATGAAATATTAGACTATTATAAAAATCTTCCGATATCTTCTAAGTGTGAACTCGTAGGGCAGGAATATATACATGACAGAAGAGTTGAAATATACAGATTAAAATAATAATGGATAAAAAATACAGGCTAATTAAGCCTGTATATTTCTACCATTCTGTTAAAGAGTACGTCCGTTCCCACAAAAGTAAGCTTTGTTGTTATAGGCAAATTTTCGTAGTAGTCAAGGACTTCCGATTTCGGATAATAATTTACAAGCATATAATCGGAAGGAGAACTGTTGGCGAAATCAACATTTCCGTAAATATCGTCTATGGTTTCCGGATCATATACTTTTTCCACATCCAAAATCAAGTATAGAGGTTTGCTTGTATCGAGGTTTTCCGCATAATTATCCTGTTTATATTCTTTATATCTTGTTGCGTAAAAACTGTTTGTATCATAAAGCTCGTTTGTTGCGCATGTCATAAGCCATATTTCGTTAAATACCATTATACAATTTGCATCTTTTTCGATTCCGTTCAAATCCGTTCCGTATGTTTTGTGTCTTATCGAAAAAATATCATATGAAAAAACATAAGTCATGCATGCCAACAGCAGTGATACGGCAATAATAAGTACGTTGCTGATTTTATTGCTTTTTATAAACACCTTAAAGATGTAATATAATAATAATATAAAT
>JAFSZR010000060.1 GCA_017459135.1 Lachnospiraceae bacterium
AAAGCTTTTGTAGCTGACCAGCTTAAGAATAAGGTCTGGGAAGAAGAACAGCGATATGAGAATCCTCATGTACACTATGTGGATTTATCAAAGAAGCTTTATGATACAAAGGTAAGAATGCTTGAAGAAAACCAGCAGTAAATAAAAGATAAAGAGAAGTCCGTTTTAGGGCTTCTTTTTTTATGTCATAAGATGTTTCCGATAATTAACATAAAATGTCATATATATTATTGAATAGAAATCTTCGCAAATGTGAATCCTTTAAAGTATACATGTTGTACTTTGGAGGAATTAAAATATGGCACTTAATAAGGTGGTTATTTGTGGAGTGAACACATCAAGACTTCCTTTGCTTTCCGAAGAAGAAAAGGAAGCATTGTTTGAGCGGATAGATAAAGGTGATAAGACTGCAAGAGAAGAGTTTATAAAAGGAAATTTAAGACTTGTATTAAGCGTGATTCAAAGGTTTGCCGGAAATAACGCCGATAATGCGGATGATTTATTTCAAGTGGGTTGTATAGGGTTGATAAAGGCTATTGATAATTTCGACAGAAGCATGGATGTTAAGTTTTCAACCTATGCGGTGCCGATGATTATAGGTGAGTGCAGAAGATATATGAGAGACAATAATGCCATAAGAGTATCAAGATCCTTAAGGGATATAGCATATAAGGCAATTTATGCAAAGGATATTCTTACTAAGAGGCTTGATAGAGAACCGACTGTTAAGGAAATTGCAGAAGAAGTGGATTTGCCGGAAGAGGAAATAATAAACGCATTGGATGCCATTGCTACACCGATGTCTTTATTTGAACCCGTATATCAGGAAGGACAGGATGTACTTTTTCTTATGGATCAGATTAGTGATAAGAAAAACCGTGAAGAAAACTGGGTTGAAAATATGTCTCTTCAGGATGCCATGGACAGACTTGACGACAGAGAATATAACATAATAAAGCTACGTTTCTTTGAAGGTAAAACACAAACCGAAGTTGCGGATGAAATCGCTATCTCACAGGCGCAGGTCAGCCGCCTTGAGAAGAGCGCAATAAAAAGCATGCGGAATTATTTAAAATAATTCCGCATGTTTTTTATTGAGGCTTTTTAAAACCTTCGAGCTCCTCGTCTTCGGCAGGAAGGTCGTCGTACAGAAGCTGTCCGATGTCAAGGTCTACGTTGTCAAGGTTTTCGAGTATTGCGGCATCGGAGTTCTTCGGGTTGATTTCTTCGTTTAAGTCTTCAATGATTTTTTTGTCAAGACCGGTCATGAGGACAACCTCATCGACCTCTATTTTTCCTTTCAGCATTCTTCTTGCTACGTCTAATTTTGCTTTGTCAGTTTTATTCATGTTTTATTCCTTCTTTGTTATTGATATTGTTTTGATATGCAATGTATAATGCTTTTTTTGATAACGGTTATAATTATTTTAGTGAGTTAATATAAGCTTCGTTAATTGCTATAACCTTTTCAATGGCGTCCTTACCCGGTGCTCCGATAGTGTTACGCTTTTCTACACAGGTTTTAAGGCTTATGGCATCGTATATATCTTCCTCAAATACCGGGCTTATGGCTTTATATTCATTTATGCTCATATCAAGCAGGGATTTGTCCTTTTCGATACAATAGAGTACAAGCTGACCGACTATTCCGTGAGCATCTCTGAAAGGTACCCCGTGATTAACAAGGTAATCAGCAGCATCGGTTGCGTTTGTAAAGCCATTCATGGCACTTTTTTCCATATTTGCCTTATTGAGCTTCATTGATTTAATCATACCCGTGAAGAGAGCAAGGCAGCCCTTAACTGTATCTATAGCATCAAAGGTAAGCTCTTTGTCTTCCTGCATATCCTTATTATAAGCAAGTGGAATACCCTTCATGGTAGTAAGTATTGAAGTAAGGGCACCGTATACACGTCCTGTCTTTCCTCGTACAAGCTCTGCTATGTCAGGATTCTTCTTTTGAGGCATGATTGAACTTCCGGTGCTGTATGCATCATCAAGTTCAATAAATTGGTATTCGTTTGAATTCCAGATTATTATTTCTTCCGAGAATCTGGAAAGGTGCATCATAATTGTTGCAAATGCTGAAAGCATTTCAATTACATAATCTCTGTCCGATACGGAATCCATACTGTTTAAGGTAGGTCCTTTAAAATCGAGAAGCTTTGCGGTAAGCTCTCTGTCTAAAGGATAGGTTGTTCCGGCAAGAGCACCCGCACCGAGTGGGCAGTAGTTCATTCTTTCGTATATATCATTTATTCGGCTTAAGTCTCTTTTAAACATTTCCATATATGCGCCGATGTGGTGAGCAAAGGTTACGGGCTGTGCTTTTTGAAGATGGGTAAAGCCCGGCATATATGTATCAACATTTTCTTTCATAAGCTGATGAAGCTCTCTTATAAGCGATATTACAAGTCCTTTAACTTCGACAAGTTCATCTCTTGTATATAATTTCATATCAAGTGCAACCTGGTCATTTCTTGAACGACCCGTATGAAGCTTTTTGCCCGCATCACCGATACGATCGATAAGATTTGCTTCTACAAAGCTGTGGATGTCTTCGTATTTATCGGTGATTTCAAGCTTTCCGTCCTCAACATCCTTAAGTATTCCGTTAAGACCGTCGATAATTGCGTTTTTCTCGTCTTCGGTTAGTATTCCCGAAGCTGCAAGCATGGTTACATGAGCGATGCTTCCTCGTATATCCTGCTTGTAGAATTTTTGATCAAATGATATTGATGCATTAAAATTATAAACCAATTGGTCGGTTTCCTTTGTGAAACGACCACCCCAAAGCTGAGCCATTGTTTGTTCCTCACATTCAAATTATTAGTTTTAATACTTGGTTTAATGATTAAAATAATCATTATATAAATCACTATGATATTGTACAACAACGTGATAAATGTAGCAAGTAAATAAAAAGAATTTGATTATTTTTTGCGGTGGCTTTATAATAAATATGTTTTGAGATTATCAAATTGACGGAGGACTTTTTTTATGAACAATATTTTGACGATGATGCTTGCGGCTACGGGAGATAACAGCAAACCTTTGCTTATAGCAATATGTCTTATTATTTCGGTTATTCTTACGGTTGTTCTTGTTATTACCGGTCGAATGATTAATAAAAAAGATGAAGATGATAATGATGATGGCGATGATGAGGAATAGTAAATGAGAGAAAGAGGTTCTAAATTATATTTGCTTGTACCGCTTGCGGTGGCTGTGGTTATATTTATAGCATATATGTACAGCTGGGACATCGGAGCATATTTTCATCCGAATGAGACAACGGGAGATATGGCCGAGCTAACCAAGATGATAAGTGACCAGATTGATGAAGGCAAAAATAGAGGAGATTTTTACATTAAGGATATTACCGCGGATGAATTGGCAAGTATAAATGATTATATTTGCAGCCTTAACGGCAATGTTAGTCAGTATTCGGTACTTGAAAAGAGCAGACATGGTATGAAGGTACGTTTCTTTTACGAAATATCCGACAATTATTTTGTATATCAGAAATATGCAAACGGAAGCGGCATACCGTCGGACAGACCTGCGGCAATGAAGCTGTACGAAAAAGTTGATGAAATAATCAAAAAAATAATTACGCCGAATATGACGGATTATGAAAAAGAGCTTGCGATACATGATTATATAGTTACTCATTGTGAGTACGGATATGAAGATTATTCGAGCGATTATGCGTATAGAGCATATGGAGCGCTCGTTCAGGGAAAGGCTGTATGTAACGGTTATGCGGAGGCAATGGCTCTTTTGCTTAATTGTGTAGGTGTCGAGAATGATATTATGACAGGCTGGGCAAACGGAGAGCTTCATGCATGGAACAGGGTTAAGCTTGACGGAAAGTGGTATCAGGTGGATTCTACGTGGGATGATCCCGTTCCCGACAGAGGAGGGTTTGCCGGTCATCAGTTTTTTAATGTTACAGATGACATAATGGATGATTCACATAGCTGGACAACTTCCGATTATGAAGCATGCGAAGATATGACTTATAATTATTTTAAGAAAAACAATGCTATCGGAGGATATATGGATTTTAAGGCGAAGGTTGAGTTTTTTGCCTTAAGGGATCCTTACGGTACTTTGGAATATGTTCTTACGGATTATGATAAGGAGACCTACGATATGTCCCAGATTGCAAATGTTCAGGGAATATCTTCTTTTACATACAGTCAGGAAAAATACGGTGACTATGATATTATGACAATAAATCTTAATAAGTAACAGGTGGAAACGTGAAAAGTTTTGAAATAGGCGAAATTAAAGAGATTAAGGAATTTCTGAACGGGCTTTTTACGGAAGAAAGATATGAAAGCTTTTATCTTTTTTCGGTTAAGCTTGATTCGAACATTTCTTACGAGATAGACGGAAAAATCAATAAAGAGTTTTACTCGGAAGAAGAACTCGGACAGCTTGAAAACAAAGAATATGTCTGCTGAAAGGACATTAAAAAATCCGTACTCGGATTTATGAGTATGGGGAAGCTTCCCGTTAAAATGAAGCTTATTCTTATGTTTAATAAAGATAATATAAACCGCTTGATAGAAATGAATAATATACCGATTCATCCGGATAACGTAAGAGCTTTGTTTATGAATATTTTATATTCCGACAACAGATTATCGATAACAACGGGCACATCCTTAAACGTATTTACTATGGATAAGACTTTGGAAGATCTTTGGGATAAGACAGTGGAAAAGTATTATATTTAAATAATGACTGTCACTTTAACATATCGAAGAGGGGAGATGGATTTTGATGAAGAAAACGGTAAATAAAATTAAAGCAGCTTCGCTTATATTTGCGATGTCTATTACTTTACTCACAGGCTGCGGTAAAGAAGAAAAAAAGAAAAAGGAATTTAGCAAACCCGATATACCTACGACAGAATCAGAAATCGAAATCGCAACCGCAAATGATGCCACGACAGAGGTTGGCACTGAAGAGGAAGCAATCGTAAATGACAGTGATACACTTGTTGTAAGTTTAAATGGTGTAATAACAAACATTGATCCTTTTTATCGAGGTTTCAGTACGTATGATAAAGATGCTTCAAGTATGGTAAATGTATCACTGCTTGAAACGGATAGAGATAATCAGTATATATACTTGGGAAAAACCGGTGAGACAAGAAGCTATGACGGAAAAGACTATACTTATTACGGTATAGCCGATATGACTGTTTCTCAAAATGATGACGGAACATATGATTATAATTATGATTTAAGAGATGATATATATTTTTCCGATGGTGAAAAACTCACTGCCGATGATGCTATTTTTTCAATATACGTAATTTTGGATCCGTCTTATGATGGAATTTATGATTATTTTAAAGGCTTTAGAATAAAAGGTCTTGAGGAATATTTGAATGATGAATCGGTGACATCCATAGAGGGAATCAAAAAAACAGGTGACTTTAGCTTTTGTATTACAACCACATCTAAATATGAGTGCTTTAGTTTTGAAATAGCTCCTTTACATTATTATGGTGATTTAAGCAAATATGATTATGATAATAACAAATTTGGATTTGATAAGGGCGACATATCAAAGATACGTGAAAAGGAAAGTGTACCTTTGGGAGCCGGACCGTATGAAGTGACGGAGAATAAAAACGGTATATTTTATTTTAAAGCAAACGAGCATTATTACAAAGGTGTTCCGAAATGTAAAAAGCTTATAATGATAAGTGAACGAGACGGTTTTTACTTGAATAAGGTTTATGACGGAGTAACCGACATAACAAAAGTTTCATATAGTCTGGAGGAAAAAGGCAGTCTCGAAGCTGCAAACAGCAATGGCGAAATAACCGGTGATAAGGCAACAACATTTCTTGAAGATAATATGGGATATGGATATATTTCGATTTGTGCAAATCGGATTAAAGTAGGAGATGACAGTTCATCAGCTGAATCGAAATACTTACGAAAAGCTTTTATGACATTGTTTTCCGTATATAGGGATGAATCCGTTGATGCATTTTATGGTGATACGGCACATATAATAAATTATCCTATACCGGATTCGAGTTGGGCTGCACCTCAAAAGGGTGATTCGGGTTATGAAACAGCATATTCAAAAGATATTGATAACAATGTCCTGTATGATGAAAATACACCGCTGGATGAAAGAGTAGCTGCGGCAAAGCAGGCGTCTCTCGGATTTTTTGAGGCAGCAGGATATGTTGTGGAAGACGGTAAGATTATAAGTGCTCCCGAGGGAGCATCGATGGAATACGAGATCTGGATTTTTGCAGGAGGAAAAGGCTATCATTGCTTATATAATGCACTTTTAAATGCACAAAGTGACCTTGCCCAAATAGGTATTTCGCTTGTTATAGTTGATGTAGATGAAACAGGCGAAGATTTATGGACTTCAATTGACGAAGAAAAAGTAGATATGTGGTGCGGAGGATGGTCAACTCTTTCTTCTCCGAATATGCGTAGCGGATATTATTCAGGTATAAATCCTGATGATCCGGATCAGGAAATTATAAAAAATCGTATGCGTATAGCAGATGCAGATCTGGACAGTCTTATTATAGAAAGTGAAAAAAGCAATGATAGAGATTACCTCAAGTCTGTATATAAAAAGAGCTATGATATAGTTTTTGATTGGGGAGTGGAGCTTCCGGCATATCAGCGTATGAATGCATTGGTTATATCAACAGAACGAGTTAATGTTGATTCACTTCCCGATACTTCACCTTACTATGAGTGGTACAGGGATATTCAAAATGTTGAGAAAAAATAAAGGATAAAATATGCGACGGGTTGTATGAGCCTTGTCATATCAATGCAATTAGCACTCAACTCAGTTGAGTGCTAATTTTTTCTTGACATTACAAACAGGCAGTATTATATTAGATTACAGAGATTAAGAACACACTTATATGTATGGTTATTTGTTAAGGCGTGTTCTTTTAATATGTAATATTTTATTGAAACAGGAGGAATGTAAAAATGAAAAAGAAGGGAAGCTTATCAATTAACAGCGAAAATATTTTCCCGATTATTAAGAAGTGGTTGTATTCAGATCACGATATATTTATAAGGGAACTTATTTCTAATGGCTGTGATGCGATTACAAAGTTAAAGAAGCTTGCTCTTATGGGTGAGTTTGAGGAAGTTGACGGAGAGGAATACAGAATTGATGTTTACGCATCTCCAAAGGATAAAACGATAACCTTCGTGGATAACGGACTCGGTATGACTGCTGAGGAGGTTGAACAGTATATTAATCAGATAGCATTTTCAGGTGCTACGGATTTTATAAACAAGTATAAGGATAAGTCAAATGACGATCAGATTATAGGTCATTTCGGCTTAGGATTTTATTCTGCATTTATGGTTGCCGACAGAGTAACCATCGAGACATGTTCTTATAAGAAAGACGCAAAACCTGTATTTTGGGAATGTGATGGCGGTACCGAGTTTTCGATGACTGAGAGCGACGACGAGATAAGAGGTACGGCAATTACCCTTTATCTTAATGAGGACAGCTATGAGTTTGCCAATGAATACCGTGTAAGAGAGGTTATTCAGAAGTATTGTGCATTTATGCCTTACAATATTTATTTTACTGATGAGGATAAGGCAGAGGAAGAAGAAAAGAAGAAAGAGGCTGAGGCAAAGAAAAAGGATAAGGTTATCGAGATTGATACAACCGAGGAAGATGACCTTGTGGGCGATGATAAGAAGGCTGACAAGGATAAAGAAGATAAGAAAGAAAAGTCGGATGATAAGGCTAAAGCCGATGATAAAAAAGAGGAAGATGAGAAGAAAGAGGTTCCGCTTAATAATACAAATCCTCTCTGGCTTAAGAACCCTAAGGATTGTACTGAAGAGGAATACATTGATTTCTATCAGCATTTATTCTTAGACTTTAAGAAGCCTTTGTTCTGGATACATCTTAATATGGATTATCCGTTTAACTTAAAGGGTATTCTTTATTTCCCTAAGATTAATCCTCAGTATGACCAGATTGAGGGAACAATTAAGTTGTATAACAATCAGGTGTTTGTAGCTGATAACATTAAGGAAGTTATACCGGAATTCCTTATGCTTCTTAAGGGTGTTATTGATTGCCCTGATATACCGCTTAACGTTTCGAGAAGCGCACTTCAGAACGATGGCTCGGTTAAGAAGATTTCCGATTATATAACCAAGAAGGTTGCCGACAAGCTTTCGGGTATGTGCAAGACCGAGAGAGAAGAATATGAAAAGTACTGGGATGATATCAGTCCGTTTATCAAATTCGGCTGCTTAAGAGATGACAAATTCTGCGAGAAGATGACGGATTATATGCTTTTCAAAAATCTTGAGGGTAAGTATATTACGCTTCCGGATTATCTTGAGGCAGGCAAGGAAAAATATGAGAACAAAGTATTTTATGTAAGTGATGAGGTGGCTCAGTCACAGTATATAAATATGTTTAAGGAAGAGGGGATTGATGCGGTTTATCTTACTCATAATATTGATAATCCGTATATTACCCACCTTGAGAGTAAGAATGAAAATGTCAAGTTCATGCGTATAGATGCTGACCTTGCGGATAATTTTGTAGGTGAGGCACTTACCGAGGAACAGACAAAGGAATATACCGATAAGCTTAGTGAAATTTTCAAGAAAGCAACAGGCAAAGAAAAGCTTACCGTTAAGGTTGAGAGTCTAAAGAATGAGAATGTATCTTCAATGCTTACATTATCGGAGGAATCCCGTCGTATGGCTGAGATGATGAAAGCTTACAGCATGCCGGGTATGGATCCTAATATGTTTGGTAATGAGGGTGAAACGCTTGTACTTAATGCCAACAACAAGCTGGTTAAATATGTACTCGATAACCCTGAGGGTGAGCATACAAATACTATTTGTTGTCAGCTTTATGACCTTGCGGTACTTGCAAACAAACCTTTGGCTCCGGAGGAAATGACAGCGTTTGTAACAAGAAGCAATGAAATACTTAACATTTTAATTGGAGCATAAATTAACATTGTCTTTAAAAACAAATATACATTTAAGGCGGTTTACGTATTTCGTAAACCGCCTTTTAAATCTGCTTGACAAAAATATAAGTTTGGAATATCTTATAATATGATTATTTTGGATAAGTATGCCGTTTGAGAGGAGATTATAGATGAAGATTTTCAATACCCTTACAAGACATAAGGACGAGTTTAAACCGATAAATGAAGGAAAGGTCGGTATCTATGTATGCGGACCTACAGTTTATGATTATATACATATCGGTAATGCAAGACCTATGATTGTTTTTGACACATTAAGGAGATACCTTGAGTACAAGGGCTATGATGTTAATTATGTATCAAACTTTACGGACGTTGACGATAAGATTATAAAGAAAGCAAACGAAGAGGGCGTTGAAGCTTCGGTTATATCCGAGAGATTTATTAAGGAATGCAAGAAGGATATGGAGGGCTTAAATGTAAGAGAAGCTACCACTCATCCTAAGGCAACCGAAGAAATAGATGATATGATAGAGATGATTAAGGTACTCATTTCTAAAGATTATGCATATGAGGTAAACGGAACCGTTTATTTCAGAACCAGAAAATTCTCAGACTACGGTAAACTTTCTAAGAAAAATATAGATGATTTAAGAAGCGGATTCAGAGATTTAAAGGTTTCCGGAGACGAAGAAAAGGAAGACCCGCTTGATTTTGTTCTCTGGAAACCGAAGAAAGAAGGCGAGCCTTTCTGGGCTTCACCTTGGGGTGATGGCAGACCGGGCTGGCACCTTGAGTGTTCCGTTATGTCCAAAAAGTATATAGGTGATGTTATAGATATTCATGCGGGTGGTGAGGATTTAATCTTCCCTCATCATGAAAACGAAATCGCACAGAGCGAGGCTGCAAACGATGCCGAGTTTGCAAGAGATTGGATGCATAACGGTTTCTTAAAGATAAATAATGAAAAGATGTCAAAGTCTCTCGGTAATTTCTTTACGGTAAGAGAAATCAGCGAGAAATATGATTTACAGATAATCAGATTCTTTATGCTTTCGGCTCATTACAGAAGTCCGCTTAATTTCTCGGACGACCTTGTAGAGTCCGCAAAGGCTTCGCTTGAGAGAATAAGAACAGCAGTATCAAGACTTGATGAAATTATCGGTTCGGCTAAAACAGAAGGAATAAGCGCTGATGAAACCGAAAAGCTTAAAGAAATAGACGGATTTGTTGAAAGATTTGATGCGGCTATGGATGATGATCTTAATACCGCAGATGCTATTTCGGTTATATTTGAGCTCGTTAAGTATGCAAATACCAATGTTAATGAAACATCAGGTAAGGAATTTGCAAAAAAGATATATGATGTTATAGTAAAACTTTGCGATGTGCTCGGAATTAAGGCTAAGACAGAGGCTGAGCTTCTTGATGCCGATATAGAAAAGCTTATTGAGGAAAGACAGCAGGCAAGAAAAGATAAGAATTTTGCAAGAGCCGATGAAATCAGAAACTCACTTCTTGAGCAGGGCATAATCCTTGAGGATACAAGAGAAGGTGTAAGATGGAAGAGAGCTTAAACAAAAGTATCATTGATAATGTTGAGGTAAAGCCTGGACTTCCGGAGATAAAGGAAGAAGTGAATGCTTATCAATATTCACCGCTTTCGCTTGCCTATCTGGGTGACAGTGTCCTTGACCTTATGGTTAAATCTTACTTTGTGGTTAATGTCAATAAGCAGACCTATAAGTATCACAAGGATGTTACGCATATTGTAAATGCCGTTAATCAGTCGGCCTTCGTTGATTTAATTATGGACGAGCTGTCGGAAGATGAGCTTGATATATATAAGCGCGGACGTAATGCAAATGCTCATTCCAAGGCTAAAAATGCCACGAGGAGTGAGTACAGAAAGGCAACAGGACTTGAGGCGCTTCTTGGATATCTTTATCTTAGAAAAGAGCAGGACAGATTAGAGTATCTTGTTAATAAAATGATTAAGCTTTATCTTGAAAATAACTGATTTTGAAAATAGTTATTAATAAACAAATTATTTATATGACATATAATAATAAAAAACGGTGATAAAATGTCTTGGTTTAAGTATTATAAGGAACAGGTAAAAGTAATAAGGGAAAGAGACCCGGCTATTAAGAATGATTTGGAAGTACTTCTTTATCCGTCTTTTAAAGCATTATACAGCTACAGAAAGGCACATAAGCATTATCTTAAGGGCCACTTTTTCAGAGCAAGGGTAATCTCACAGCGTGCCGCAAGAAAAACGGGTATAGAAATACATCCGGGTGCGACAATCGGTGAGGGTTTTTTTATTGACCACGGAAACGGGGTTATTATAGGAGAAACTTCTATAATCGGAAACAATGTAACTCTTTATCAGGGAGTTACGCTCGGTGGTACGGGTAAAGAGACAGGAAAGAGACATCCGACTATCGGGGATAATGTAATGATCAGTGCAGGTGCTAAGGTGATCGGTTCATTTACTGTAGGAGAGAATTCCAAGATAGGAGCCGGTTCTGTTGTGCTTTCCGAAGTTCCGCCAAATTCAACCGTTGTCGGAATTCCGGGACGTGTCGTTAAGCGTGAGGATGTAAGACTTCCGCAGCTTGATCTTGATCAGATTCATTTGCCTGACCCGGTACTTAATGATATAAATGTGCTTAAGCAGGAAAATGATGAGCTTAAGCGTGCGATTAAGAAACTTGTCGATAAAGTTGATAAGGCAGAACGTGAAGGAAAGCTTTAAGCTTTTTGAAAAAAGAAAGGAACAGCCTTAGCTGTTGGGTAAATATGTCAAACAATAATCAAAGAGATAATAATTCATATTCGGAAGAAAATATACATTTGATAGAAGGAAGAAATGCTGTTCTTGAAGCTTTTCGCGCAAAAAAAACCGTTGATAAGCTTTATGTCCAAAACGGTCTTAAAGACGGGGTAATAAGCTCAATTTTAAGAGATGCAAAGAAAAATTATTCTATTGTAAATTTTGTTTCAAAAGAAAAACTTGACCAGATGTCCAAAACGGGAAAACATCAGGGTGTTATGGCTATATGCTCGGCATATCAGTATGCGGAATTGGAAGATATTTTTGCAAAAGCTGAAGAAAAAGGCGAGCAGCCGTTCGTATTTATCCTTGATGAGATAGAAGATCCGCATAATCTCGGCGCCATAATAAGAACCGCAAATCTTGCCGGGGCACATGGCATTATAATACCAAAGAGAAGAGCGGTAGGACTTACCGCAACTGTTGTAAA
>JAFSZR010000061.1 GCA_017459135.1 Lachnospiraceae bacterium
ACGCTCTTCCGATCTATGTTGCAACATGCGAAAGTGACGTTGATACGGAGTGTAATGTCATTCTTATAATCCAGAACACACCCATAAGAATAACCTGCTTTAGGTAATAATCCCAATCTGTATTTCCGGCAAGCAGCTGTTCTACAATCTTCGCAATAATAAGGTACGGTACAAAAGATGCCGCCACACCAAGCATAGCCAGAATTACACTTCCGCCGAAATAAGTTTTCTTCCTTCCTGCGAACTCAAGAACCCAGGACAGTAATCCTCTTTTTTTCATAGTTCCTCTCCCTTTTTATTTGTATTTATTCTCTGTTCTTCAATATTTCCGCCGGAGTAAATGCATCAAGTCTCCTTACAAGAATCTTATTGATTACAAAATAAAGTGCCAATATAACGGCATAAGTAACCGCAAAAAACCATACAGGAGCTTTTATATTTAACCCGCAGGCAACGTTTGAAATCATGAACGGAAACATTTCATTCATCAAAAACTTGGATAACGGGAGCACGATCAATGCTCCGATTGCTATCACATAAAAATTGCCGTCCAAATACAGTTTCTTTACTTCCTTTCGCCGATAGCCAAATACTTTAATTAATGAAATGTTCTGTGCACTTCGGTCAATCATCACCTTCATCATCAGATACATCACAACGCAGAAAATTATGGAGGACGCGATTGAAAGAACATAAATCATCGGCATCATCAACTCCGTAAATACGCTTGCTCCTTTCACAATATCTTCCCTGCTTGTAATGCTGTACACACTATTCGGATCGATATCAAGCTTCTTATCCGAAAAAAGAACATTGTAATAATCATCAGATTTTCCCATCATGTCACGCATTTCATCGATATCCATAAAGATATAGAAGCCTGTGGAAAACGGCGTAATCTCCTTTACGGAAAAAGCGTATTTGATTTCCTTTTCCTCATCGGTTACCACAAACTCCTCACCCTTCTTCAAGCCAAACTTCTCTGCAAAAGCTGAAGAAATGACTACGTTCATTCTGCTTTTCCCGGGCTTAACGTCAAAATACTTATTATCCTCATCAATGCCAAGTATAACCACATCGAAACTGTAACCGGCCGTACTCTTCCTGCAAGTATATGCATAGGCGCTTTCTGTGTCCTCAGGAATTGTTTCCTCAGGATACTTCAATGTGTACATATATTCATACTTCGTATCCGCATCATAATCCTTCGCGATGTTGCTACACAAAATATAACAATCAACGCCAATCATGAAGACCAGTAGAGCAAGGAACATTCCCAAAACAACTGCAATCGTTGATCGCATCTCCCGAAGCATTTGCCTGATTCTGAAGGTTCTTACAAAGTCTTTCCCTTTTAATTTGACCTTTTTTCCGTTCTTTTGCTTTACTTCATTACGGATCAAAGAAAGCGCCGTCCTGTTAAGCTTTGAATTTATTACCAGAATATTTACGATTGCCGTAAGAACCGGCGGGCAAACTACAGAATAGATCCAAAGATAAGCCGGAACACGGAACTCAAATTCCGGAATAGAAAAGTACAGGTATGAGCTCTCCGCTATCATAGGTGCCATAACTCCCGTTGCCGCAAGTAAAAGACCGATCAGCCCGGCAATAAACGTTACAACAATCGGCAGCGAGATATAATGTCTGAGCAAATCTTTTTTCGTAACGCCCATAGAGTAAAGGGTTCCGATAATACTGCTTTCTCTCTCGATGGAATGTACCACGAAAACCGAAATCACGTATCCGAACAATATAAATAAGATAATGCCGGCAATTATACCAACTTCTATATCAACTACTTTGTCATTCTTTGTCGCAAAAATTCTCGGATTGTCTTCACGCTCTAAAAAAGAAACAAGCTCATGCTCTTTCAGATAATCTTTAAGGTCGGTATCATTTTTTCCGTCTCCGAGTTTATAAGTGTATAATAAAGTTTCTGCCTTCTGAGCCTTTCCGGAGTTTCGAAAATCTTCATAGGCATCTGCGGTAAGAAACACCAACCCAAAACACTTTGAATTACATGCCGTATCTGAAACCTCCTTGAGCGGTCCATCGTAATCAGATGTGACCCCGATTCCCGAAATCGTGTATGTAACTCCCGCAAAAGTCAGGCTGTCTCCCACCTTCAAGTCATGTTCATAGGCATACCTTTTTTCCAATACCAGTTCATTTTTTTTGACCGGCTCGGAACCGGAGACGCAATGAATCTTGTTGATATTGTCACGAAGCTTAAAAATCCTGATGGTTCCGTCAGCCTCATCATCCAGCTGATAATCAAAGAAAAATTGCTCTTCAACTTCTATTTTCATGTCCCGAATTATATCTATATCTTTATCCGCAAGCGGCGTAAACACTTCAAATTCGCCGTCTTCCAGATTTGTTTCTTCCGCAATATCCTCCGTGCCTCGGGTCAAAGTTTCTGCCGAACCCACAATAGTTACCACAAGAAAAATTCCCATAGTAATCATGACACCGAGCAAGAAGTATCTGACAAAGTGTTTTTTTAAATTTCGGAACACCCTTTTTCTAAGCACTTTCTGCATATTACAGATCCTCCAATTCTCTTGCCGGAATTCTTTCGCTGTTAGTGTATTCCTTGCTTATCAACCCATCCTTTAAGTAAATTACTCTGTGAACCATATTCTTAATGGAGTTATTATGCGTAACAATCAGCATGGTAGTTCCGTATTTTTTATTTATTGTCTCGAGCAGAACCAAAATATCTCTCGATGTATTCGAATCTAATGCACCAGTAGGTTCATCGCATAAAAGAAGCTTGGGATTTTTAATCAATGCTCTGGCAATTGCCGTTCTTTGTTGTTGTCCACCGGAAAGCTGAGAAGGGAACTTATCCGCATGTTCCTTTAAGCCAAGCGTAGTCAGAAGTTCGTCCATATCGAGAGGATTCTTTGTGAGAAACCTACACACTTCAATGTTTTCCCTAACCGTCAAGTTCGGAACCAGATTATAAAACTGAAAAATAAAGCCGAGTGTATCGCGTCTGTAGTCAGATAATGCATCCTTCTTTAATCCGGCTATCTCAAGTCCGTCTATCTTACAAGACCCCGAGTCTATGTCATCCAGTCCACCGATACAATTTAGAAGTGTAGATTTTCCGGAACCCGATGTGCCTTGAATTACGCACATTTCTCCTTGCTCTACGCCGACGAATACGCCCTTTAAAACCTCAACATAGCTTCCGCCTTCTCCGTAACTCTTTTTTACATTTGAGACCTCAACATACATTTCTTTTTTATCCTCCTGATTTATTCGACCACCACATCGGAATCTCGTTAGTCTTTACTAACTCAAACATCAAAACAATAGCCGCTCTAAGCGGCAATAATTTATACTATATATCGGTTAGCCATCACTAACTAAAGATACTAACACCTAACCATTACTATGTCAAGCCCTTTTTCCGATTCAACTTCATATATTTTATCAACGTAAAAAACCGCAGAATAAAAATATATTCCGCGGTTTTAAACACCTTACAACTATTTCATTTTACGATTATATCAAAAACCTCCTCGGGATTATCGGCAAATATTGTCGCTCCCTCTTTTATAAGGCGCTCCTTATCCCTAAATCCCCAAAGAACCGATATACATGGAATTTCCGAATTAACGGCAGTCTTAAAATCGACTTCCGAATCTCCTATATATACAGCCTCTTCTTTTTTGCTGCCAAGCTCTTTTAATGCTTCAATTACGGTATCGGGAGCCGGTTTACGTTTTATACCCGCCTTTTCTCCGATAGCCACATCCACATATTCCGCAAAAAATCTTTCGTTTAATTCTTTGACGGCCGAGTCGATTTTATTTGAAACTATAGCCATCTTATATCCTTTTTTCTTAAGCTTACTCATAAGCTCCGGGATTCCGTCATACGGTCTTGTTTTATCAAGGCAATGTGCGTTGTAATGCTCTCTGAAATGAGGAAGCATCTCATCTATAACCTCGTCAGGTGTCCCTTCTGGTACAGCACATTTAAGTGCAAATTTAATTCCGTTTCCGAAAAACTGTCTGTATTCTTCCAAACCGCGTTTAGGCATTTTGAATTTGTCAAGCACATAATTTACCGATGCCGTAAGGTCATCAAGTGTATTAAGTACCGTTCCGTCCATATCAAAAATTATTGTAGTTATGCCGTCCATCATATCTGTCCTTTGTTAATCTATTATCTTTGTAACTAATCTTTTTCTTTGATGTTCTAGATCTCGCTGAAATCCATATCCATGTTAATATATAAAGTATAATCCGGATATTCCTTCTGAACCTTTTCAATTGCTTCCTTATGAACTTCTCCTCTGTCCTCTGCATCAAAGCTTACGACAATGTCGAATCGTATGGTCTTTTCTTCCCTGTCCATATAAAAACCATGCATCTGCAATACATAAGGATTTTCCTTAACGAGTGCGGCAACCTTTTCCCTTGCCGCAACAGCCTCGGTATCCTTTGAGTTGTGAGAATAAATACCTACTGCCGTAAGTACAACACCAAGCTTATTGTATACTCTTGACTGAATTCTTCGCACAAGCTTATCAAGTTCATCCGTCGAAAGCTCATCGGAAACCTCGATATGTGCAGATCCATGATATGAATCCGGACCGTAATTATGCATAACCAAATCATATGAACCGTTTACTTCCGGGAACTCATTTATGGTTGCTTTTATATCTCTTGCAAGCTGCGGATCTATACGCTCACCGAGTATTTTGGACAATGTGTCTTTAAGCATTTCAAGACCGGATTTTATAATTACTGTTGCGATAATCGCACCGAGCCATGCTTCCAATGATATGTCAAATATAAGATATACTGCTGCCGCAACAAGTGTCGATGCCGAGATCACAGAATCAAGGACAGCGTCCTCACCCGAATTAACCAGGGCATCGGAATTAACCTTATTTCCGACTCCCTTAACGTATTTTCCGAGAACTATCTTAACCACAACGGCCACGGCTACAATTACAAGCGCAACCGTACTGTAATCAGGAGTTGCAGGATTTATTATTTTCTTTACGGATTCAACAAATGCCGTCACGCCCGCATAAAGTACCAGCATGGAAATAACCATCGCACTTAAATATTCAATTCTCCCGTATCCGAAAGGATGCTTTCTGTCTGCCTGCTTTCCGGCAAGCTTTGTACCTACTATCGTAATTACCGAGCTTGCTGCATCGGACAGGTTGTTTACCGCGTCCATAACTATCGCTATCGAGTTGGAAGTAAGGCCTATTACAGCCTTAAAACCTGCAAGAAAGGCATTTGCCAGAATTCCGATTATACTTGTTCTTACTATTACTTTATCTCTGCTAATTTCTTTACTCATATGTCTGTCTTAACCCTAATATCCTTTCTGTCATTGTCCCCTGTCGAATAAAACTCTTATTTTTTCTTAAGTACCGCAAGCGCAGCATAATGAAGTACATTAAACTCCTCCGGCGCAATTTCATCAAGCAGCGCTCTGTGCTCTTTATCCCATTTTGCAAGCATTTCTTCCGACAATGATGCTCCGACACCTCGGCATGCTATCATTCTTCCATGCCAGGATTCCTTTGTAAACGGTACTTCCACGTCATATTCCTCATGCTCCTCAAGTTCAAAATAATCGTAAGCCACATCCGGAATCCAAATAGGATGCCTTTTTTCTCCCGCACCCGACCAGTTCGGACTATACTTAAGAACAAGCTCTTCGCTTGCTCCTGCTATCTTATCTTCAAACGGAAGCCATGCCATATATAAAATTAAAAGCTTGCCGTTTGGCTTAAGAAGCTCCGCAAGCTTCGGCATAACCTTTTCATGATCAAAATACCAAAAACACTGACATGCGGTTATTACGTCAAAGCTTTCCGCAGGGAAATCCAGCTGTTCGGTAGGAACAGCCATAAAATCAATTTTCATATTCTGCTCTTTTGCAAGGATTTTCGCCTGCTCAATCTGCTCTGGCGAAATATCCGTACCTGTCCAGTTTGCGCCGTAACCATACATATTTCGCGGCAATACGCCGGTACCCGTTCCAAGATCAAGCACACTTTGTCCGTTTATGCAAAGTCCCCTGTCCGCAACTTTTTTATAAAATATATCGGGATATATATCCCTGTATTTTGCATATTCTTTCGAAGTCTTACCCCAGTCAAATGCCTTTCCAGCATCTATTCTTTCGTCTTTAATTTCCATACTCCGGCCTCTTTTCTACGTTTATTCCGCACCATATCCGGCAGTCGCTATAGCCTCTTTTACAGCAGCCGTATTTTTAAGTTTCCTCTTGCATTCGTACATTTTGTCATCGGCTATACGCTCAGCCTGCTCCGGATCTCCCGAATCATAATCATAAACCGCATATCCGTATGCAATCTCAAGTTCAACCGGCGGATTATGTTTCTTGTTATATTCTTCATAACATTTAACAAGCTCCTCGGCGGCCGCACTCGCTTTAGCTTCAGCCTCATAACCTTCAATAATTGCGACAAATTCATCACCGCCAACACGGTATACATCTCCGTATTGTCCGAAGCTCTTGTTTATTGCATTTACCGCTCCGATGATATGCTTATCGCCCTCGGTATGTCCGTAATTATCATTTACCTTTTTAAGATTATTTACATCAAGCTCAACAAATACGCATTGTCCGTTCTTCTTTTTAGCTATTTCCGCCTCTTTTTCACTAAAAGCGAGACGGTTCAAAAGTCCCGTAAGTCCGTCAAGGTGAGCTAAGCGGTTCTTCTCATCGGCATCAAGACTCTTATTACTAACGTGAATCGATTCTCTTACTTCATGGAATCCGAGTAAGAATACAAATATCAAAAGTCCGATTCTTGTATATCTTGCCGTATCAAGTGTTCCCGAACCATAGTAAAATGCAAAGTCAATAAGGCCTGATATCATAAGTACAATAAATGCCGAAAGGACCGTTATGACACCCAGGTTATTAAATACCTTTCTCTTAACCGCATTTATGATAAGGTATATAACTATGATAAATCCTATAAGAATATTTAAGTGAGTATAAATCAAAAGCTCATGATAATCCGCAGCTCCGCTTGCCACAAGTATGATGTTGGCTACAAAGTTAACGCATGTAAGAACCGCAGACATCCATATGAATACATTTTTGAAGCTCCTTGTCAGATATGCCGTAAATGATAATGCCGGCATCGGAAGCAAAACAAGCATATAGTACTCAACCGCTCTAACCGCAGCCGAATTACCGGTAAGGAGCATAAATATCTTTGTTCCTCCATTGGTCCATACACTAAGAAGCATGGCAAGAACTCCCAAAGATACCGTCTCTATGGAACCCATACTCGTCTTACCGAATATAAGTCCGAATATTGTAAGTACAAGTCCGAACACAAATATGATAAAGCATGTAGCAAATCTCGGTGCGTATTTTTTTACAAACTCTTTTACGTAACTCCAGGAATCGCCGATTTTCATAAAACGAAACTGAGTCCATCTTGCCTCGTTATTAAGAGCCGTATATTCAATTCGCAAAGTTTTATCTTCGTTAAACGGCGGGATTCTGACAGTATGTATATATTCTCCGTAATATTTTCCGTACAATCCGCCAAGTTTAGGATGGAAACAATAAATAAGTTCCCCATCCAGATATATATCAAATACAAGATTGGTCGTCTCAAAGCATACGGACGCTCCGCTTGCTTCCTCCCAATTTACCGTCTTTTCTATTACGCCGGTCTCATCAAAATCAAGTGCAAGCAAATCACAATCCTTACCGTCCTCGTAATGCCAATCCATGCTGTAATCCGCATTTTCCTTATGAACCGAGCCATCGAATTTCATTTTGAACAAAAACAAGCAGGCTACACATATAAGAACGACCGAAGTGGTAATCGAACCCAATGTAATTACTATCCTTTGTCTAATCATATATCTCCTCCGATAAAAACCTTCAATACCTCGTAAAACAAATCCCCGTTAACGAATATTTTATCACTTTTGTTTAAAAAAATAAACCAAAAAATACATGCAAAACCTTGCCAAAACCCAAATATTCGGTTGACAATCACTTATAATAGGAATAATATAGAATTTGGGATTTTGTTTACATATTTTATATACCTTTAGCAAGAGGGGGACATAAAGGTGAATAAAAATAAAGCATCCGCACGTGAAATAATCGATACTTTAGGTAAAAAAAATATTGTTGCGGCCATTATTATATTTATATTTGCCATAACTATCATTTCCGTTAATTTTGGTATATTATATAACACCAAGCGGGATAAGATAGTTGAAGAATCCAAGCATAATGCCATAGAATCGGCTCAAAAAATCGATGCTTATCTTGTATCAAGTATAGACACCATTAAACTTACTTCATATAAAGTGGATAATTATTTGAAGGACGGCGCGGGAAATGATGTAATTCTTACATATCTTGAGCATGAAACCGACAGTATCATCAGTGTAATAGATGATAACTACACCGGTCTTTACGGATATATTAACGGTGAATATCTGGACGGCTCAGGCTGGGTGCCTGATGAAGACTATGTGGCAACCGAGCGTCCATGGTATCAAAAGGCAGCCGCTTCCGACGGTGAAATCGTATTGGTTGACCCATATCTTGACTCACAAACCGGCACCATTATGATGACTATCGCAAGGCTTTTATCGGATAACAAGAGTGTGGTTGCGCTTGACTTAAGTCTCGACAGATTACAAACCATTACAAATAATATCGTTGATAACGATTATGATTTTGCTATGGTTCTCGACTCCGAAGGCGGTGTTGTTTCTCACTCGAAACCAAGCGAACTCGGAAAAAATTATCTTGATGAAAAGAATTCGCTTGAAAGTACCATAACCAAGAAAATTATCGAAAAGCATAAATATGATTTCACTCTTAAGTACAATGGCACAACATATATCGTATTTGCTCAGAAAATCGGTACAGGCTGGTACAGTATTTGTGTTATAAACGGAACTCAGGTTTTCAGGCCGTTAAAAATAATACTTCTTACTTCATTGCTTACTATATGTTTTATATTACTTATCATCTTACTTATGATTCGTAACATCACTACAAAGCATATAGAAACAAACAAACTTTACCAGCAGCTTGAATCCATGTCACATATATATGCTGCCATGTTTGATATTAACCTTAAAGAAAATACCTACAACGAAATCAGTAACACTACCGAAAGAGTTTCTGATGTTGTCAAAGACTTCGGCGATAATGCAAGCGAAGATATGAAGACGGTAATGAGGCTGCTCACCTCGGAAAAATCAAGAAGTGAAGTACTTGAGTTCGTTGACTTGAGCACTTTGGATAAACGACTTGAAAATACAAACACCATAACTCTTGAGTATCTGAACAACGAAGATGTATGGTGTCGTGCAAGATTCGTAGTAGCAGAAAAGAGTTCCGCAGGCATGCTTTTACGTGTTCTCTGGATGGTCGAAATAATCGACGAAGAAAAGAGACGTCAGGATAAACTCCAATATCTTTCGGAAACAGACCAGATGACCGGTGTATGTAATCGTGGCTACGGTGAAACAAAAATCCGCAGCTTAATCAAAAACGGTCAGGGCGGTATGTTTGTTCTTATGGATGTCGATAAATTTAAATCAATCAACGATACTTACGGACACAATACCGGTGACAAAGTTCTTATATCCTTCGCCAAGACCTTGCAGGGAGCCTTCCGCGCAAATGATATTATCATGCGTCTCGGCGGTGACGAGTTTGCGGTATTTGTTCCTGATGTTCACAATAAACAAGCCGGTCAGAAAATAATCGACCGATTGTTTACAATGATTGACAACACAAAGATTCCGGAACTGGAAGGCAAGGGTTATGTAATCAGTGTCGGAATCGCATTTTATCAGCATGACGATAAATACTCATTTGAAGAGCTTTACAAACATGCCGATGAAGGAACATATTTAAGTAAAAAGCACATAGGAAATTATGTTTCATATTACGGCGATGCTGATACGGAAGAAAAATAATTATTAAATGTATTATAAAGAATTCAAAAATTGATACAAAAAAGCTGTCATCACTAAAATGACAGCTTTTCTTATTTATTCCTATCTGTTATTTAATTCTATTCAACGCTCCAGCCGTTATTAAAGCATACTATCAAATCAACCGGTGCACCCTCAATCGAAAGGGCAATCTTATAAAAATCCTTAACCGCGGTTATTTTGGTTTTCTCATTTCTGATAACAGGCGAATCGGAAACCTCATTAACATTTATACTGCTAAGGTTTGTAACATATAAACCGTTGTTTACATTTAATACCTCTGCGGCAACGTCACTGGCCTCATATTCAAAATTCTCTATCTCACCGTAGATATTACCGACAAATCCGTCAGCTATCGCTTTGATACCTTCACTGCTTCCGCAAAATGCGGTAAGGTAACTGTTATCTCCGCGAAGGCTCTGATAAACCATACAATCGGCTTCATACTCCGAAAGCCTTACAACCTTTTCTATACGGAAGAAACGATCTATAAATCTTACTATATTTCTTGAAGTAAGATAAACATACTCTTTTGTCTGTATCGGAATAGCCGGATCTTTCATAAATACCGGAACAATTCTGTCAATGTCGCCGGACTTAAATGCTTCGAGGTCACTTAATGTAAGGTGCTTGTCTTTTCTGTAAGCCTTTAAATGCTCATTCATGCCATCAAGATCCATAAGTCCGCTTTCCATAATGGCCTGAACATAAAGAAGATATGAATCGCCCTGCTCATCCAACAGGTCCGCAACCTCTTCCTCTGTAAGATAACCCTTTTCAATCGCAATATCTCCGAACTTTTTGTCCTGCTGTTGCTGCAAAAAGTTAACCTCTGCCACCTGTTCCTCCGTCATATAACCGGATTCAACCGCCAGAAGACCCATCTTAACTTTGGAATTTTTGGTTGCTTCAAGCAATCCATAATAATAATCTTCGGGAATAATCCCCTCATCCATAAGGTATTTTCCGAAATATACTCCAAACATAAATAAACCCTCGTATATATCACATTTATCAAAAAGTTTCCGACAAAAGTATTTTATCACATATAAATATTTTTTTAAATAACGAAAATGTATTTTTCACAAGTTTTTTGTCGTTTTTCCCGACCTTAATTCTCTTTGATAATCATCATATCTCTTATCAGCTTTAATGGCCAACCAAGCCATTTATCGATAAGCACACGATACTCTTCAGGCTCAACTTTTCCGCCAGAACCCATAAGTGCATATACAACCTTCGCTTCTCTTAACCTGTACGGCAAATCTTTCATACCGTTTCTTTCATAAAAAGCATGTCTTTTTAACCGCTGCTTGGAATTTTCGGCTTCTTCACGCCAGTCTTCCAACGCAAGAAACAATTTCTTTCCGCTATAATATTTTACAAGCTCCTTTATTGCTTCGCTGCCGTAACCTTTGCCTCTTAACTTTTCATCTATCGCAAAATAAAAAAGATATGCCAGCTTATCATTACAAATTACATATGCAAATCCTATCCATCGGCCGTCATCTTCAAGGTTCCAGCATTCCGCCCTGCCCTTTTTCGCTCTGCTTTTAAGCATATGAAACGGAGCACGTTCCTCAGGCGGAAATGCCTCAAGGTAAAGCGCCTTTATACGGGCATATTCGGTTTTGGTATTTTCCGTTTTAACCAACTTCATAATTAAGCTTCCTCTGCTTTGAATTTTTCATATTATATCTTTTTATATGTTTGCACTTACATTCATGGTAAAATTACAATTCGGATATCCCGGACATCCCCAGAATTCTCCGAATTTCCCGTTTCGAAGAGTCATTTTCTTTCCGCACTTTTGACATACGGGAATTGTTTTTTCGCCCTTAGAAACAAGTTCGGCTTCATTTATTAAAAACTCATAAACCTGCTGATTCATACGGCAATCCTTCAAGGCCCTGTGTGCTCCCTCTATCGAAATTCCGTAATGAATTGCAAGATCCGTCAGCCTGTGATGTGCCATTTCCGGAAGACATCTGCGCGAAATATAAAGTGTATCTATGTAGTCATTTCCCGGCGTAATACCAAGAAACTTCTCGCAATCCCTATATATGAATTTCATATCAAAGGAATGGATGTTGTGCCCCGCAAGCGGCAAATCTTCTATAAATTCTATAAATTCAGGAAGCACTTTTTCTATAACCGGTGAATCCTTTACCATATCATCATATATTCCGTTTACGGCACTTGCTCCCTCGGAAATATGACATTCCGGATTAACAAGTGTACTGAACTCATCAACCACCTCATGGTTTTTTACTTTAACCGCCGAAATCTCCACAATCCTGTCATTGTAAGGTGAAACTCCCGTTGTCTCAAGGTCAAATACAACATAGTCGGGCTCAAATGTATTAAGTTTTTTTCCTCGGTTACTCATAATCTTTAACGGCTCCTGTGTAACTTGTTATTTTTAATATTTTTATATTTTATTTCTTATATTTCCTTCGCTTTTTCCTTCTTGGTTTTTGGCCTTTCTCGGCTCTGTATTCATTAATCTTTTCGGAAATTGTTGTATAATCCCGTTCAAACAGTTCTTCATAAGCCTGCGGCCAGAGAATTTCACCCGAAACCTTCTCAAGAAGTTTTTCCTGTACAAATAATTTGCTTTTTTCTTTATATTTCGGAAGATTGTTTTTTTCAAGCAAATGATTAAGCTCCGGCCTCCATAAAATTGTAATCTTACGTTCGTCCTTCACCTTGGGATTGTCTTCAGGATTGCGGACTACATAAAAATCCGCCTCACCTGCATCATTTACTTCAACAGTAATTATGCCCCACCAGTCCGGCACATGTTCCTTTACATGATGCGCATGTGAGCTTCCGACTACGATGATATTGCGGTCATAATAGCTGTTGTAATTCTCGACCTGCTTATCAAGTCTTGTATACGTGTCCGCATCACTCTTAATCTCTATTCCGTACAACACCTCGGGCGTGATCATTACCACATCCGCCCTTGCGCTTCCGGTCTGTTTTTCTTCTATAATTCTTATCTTGCCATAAGTTTCTTCAAGGAAATCAAACAACGGCTCGCGTATATCCTTATCATATAAAACCATCGATTAAAGTACAACCTCCGAATCCAATTCTTCCATAAGTTTTTCCGCAAAAATTTTATGCCCTTCTTCCGAAAAATGTGCCAGATCGTATGCAAGCGGTATATTCCATTTTCCGGCATCTGTAAACCGTACATTTTTTGCCTCACACAAATTTCCGAATTCTTCGTTCATCTTCACACTCTCATCATAATACCGACTCATTTCTCCATCCGGTAAGCCGATATATACCGGTGCAATTACGATAAATTCAAACGAACCCTGCGTAAGCTTTGTATATGACAAAATGTTTTCCATTTTTCTTATAGCAACCCGGGCATCCGGTCTGTCGGTTAAAAGAATATCGTTCGTGCCGAGCATCATTATCAAAATATCATCTTCACTAAGCCCGCTTACCACTCTGTCGATAAACTGACCGTCCCATTTAATGTCGGGCAAAGGACGACCATTCATCCCCTCGTTTATTACCTCATATTTACCCTGAAGCTTTTGTTCAATTAACGAGGCCCAACGTACGTCCTCGGGATAACGCATTCCCATGAACCCACGCGGATCATAACCGTATGTATTTGAATCTCCGTATAATACAAGTTTTTTCATTATCTTTACCTGTTGATTTTGCTGCTCGCTCTTGCTATTAGATATTTCTGTTCGCTTTACAATCCGAAAACTTCTCCGTAAATCAAAACGGCGTTTCTTACGCATTCTTCACAAGGACATAAAACTTTTCCATCTGTTATCGTTTTAAGTTCCTTGCATTTTATCGAGCCGCATCTGTCTCTAAACTCTTCCTGAATCTGACGCGTAACCTTCAAAGTACCTTTTCCTTCGGTTTTCATGCCCGCAACCATACCGGCACCTATAAGTGCTCCACAGGTCGCCTCAAGGTTTCCCATGCCTGCACAGAAGCCCGCCGATATCTGCATCAACTGCTCCTTGGTAAGATTTGTTTCTTCGGCAAGTGCGACCGTAACAGCCTGTGAACAGTTACAACCACCGATTGTTTTCAATTCCACTGCTTTTTGTGCTGCTTCTTTAATATCCATACCTTTTCATCTCCTTTGTACTAATTCCCAAATACCTATCATTTTTCACAGACTCTTACTTATCGTCATCTTCATCATCTTCAACTATTTCATTATCATCCTCAGGTTTAAACAGGGAAATGTTGATAAGTACTTCTTTTCCGTTAAATGAGCAGCTGTATGTATTCTTGGCTGTGAGGCTCGTATCTTCCTCAAGGACTGCCAACTGATGTTGTCTGCTATAAGCCTTCATACGGCCTGACGGTAAGAGTCTTGGCTCATTTTGCTTTTTTGTCTTTAAGCATGCCGAATAATAAAGATTTATAAACTTTCCGAGCGCTACATCCAACTCATCACGCGCATCCTTTCTGTCTTTTAGAGAGTCCATATCCGGCGCATCTACAACGGCATGATTAACCTGATTACGCAGATTTCCTATACGATAATATCCGAGAAACAGCTCGTACAAAAGTGCATCATTATTAAGCTCGGAATATGCAGGCAAAATCATGGTAACCTCTTTATCCTCATGCAAGGCTGCCACGCGAAGCTTAGCAAAATCTTTTGTAATCATATCCGGCTTCTGTCTGTAATCAAGAACCGCACGTCCGTACTGCTTTATGAAGAAATGTTCTATGTCATTGAATGCCCAGCGCATTTTTACGACTTCATTCCAATAAAGGTAATTCAATTCCTTCATAAACTCTTTTATATCCTTTTCATCCCGGGCATAGTAATATATGCCGCGCTTTACCATATCCATAGGCACCTTGGACTCTATGATGGTAAGCGTCTGCTGATAGAGTTTCTTCCTGTGACACCATTTTAAAAGCTCAGGAATCGAAAGCTCATCGCCCTCTAAAAGTGCACCATAATCCTGCGCAATCGCATTCATCATAATTTCAAGATAAATATCGCGTTCTTCAGCCTTAACTTTAGGCTCCTGGAAAGTATGTCTTATTACATCAATTCCCACTCCGATAAGGTCTACATTACATAATGAGATTCCCTCATCGATACAATCCATACCGTAAAAAAGGCTGTCCGCATCCGGATTATTTATATCGAGTGACTTCCAATATGTCTTCAACATATCAACTTTTCCATATTTCAGGAAAATATCCAGGCCCGAAATAAGATTTTGAATCTCATAGCTTTTAATCGCATTAGATACAACACCCGAAAAGCTCTCCTCACTTCTGTGCGAGTTTATAAGCCCTTTCACTCGACAATCAAATCCGGTTTTTCTGTTCAACAGAAGGAATGTAGAAATAAGCGTATTTCCGTCTATGGTTCCAAGTCCCTGAATGTCCATCATAAGATTTATATCAGCTTTTTCTCCTGAGAATGTTTCTCTTACTATGGCATTTATATCCTCAATGGAAAGTCCGCTCTTATTTGTTATAGGAACAAACTTCAAGATTGTTTTTTTGTTTTCTTCAAGCAAATGCATCTTGTAAAAACTGTCCATCTCTGAATAAAGATGGTATTTTATCCATTTTTGCTCGTCCTTGGTACACTTGGACAAAATCTCATCGGAAAAGCTTTTTTCAAAATCGGAATCCGTACACAATCTAAAGAAAATCTCTCTTGAACTGTCCGTATTAACGTGCGAATTCTTAAAATCGACTATCTGCTTCTTGAGCTCATCCTTTCTCTCATCGGAAACAGGCTCTCCTATATCCAAAAGCTCAAAGTCAACCTGCATCATATATTCGGCAATTCTATAATTCAAAAACGAAAATTCACTCATCTCGTTAAGATCCGTGATGTTATTAATCGAAACCTTGTCGATATTTGCTTCTACCATTTCATCTTCACTCATTTTTGCCGCTGAACCGATCATAATAATCTCATCTATATGATGATTTGATAAAGCGTACTTTATACCTGCTTCAGCCATGGAAATACCTGTCGTATACGTATAATCTCCATATCCCGAATCACACACGTAGTAACTAACATCAAGTCTGTCCTTTGTCTCCGATAATGTTGTTAAAAAAACATTTTTTGTCTTTCGCATAACTTAATCCCCTAAAATCTAATAATACGCCTTTGATTTTCTTAAATACCTACACAGCATAAACGCCTGAACCGTCTGGCTTAATAAAGAACTGATCCATACACCCCAAAGACCAACCTTAAATACCAGTACCAGGAATATCAATGTAATAAGGTTTACTCCCGCAAATGATACGATGGAAGCAACCATAACCTCACGCATAGCACCGATTCCCTGAAGACATCCCGAATATACAAATTTCAGTGTCTGTGCAAGAGTTATTACTCCGATAAATATACAGGATATCGAACCCAATCTTATGAATTCCGGATCATCACTGAAGAATCCGAAAAACCATCTTCCGCCGACTATGGTTAATATCGCCAGTATTATTGCGGCATTCATAGCGAGCTTAACGGACTGCTTTTTATAAGCATTCATGGTTTCTTTGTCGGAAGCACCGTAGCTTCTTCCTACAAGAGCAACGGCTGATGTCTGAAATCCCGTTCCAAGCGCAAAGTTTATATTTAACAAATGCATTGCAACCGAATATACCGCCATCTGATAGGATCCGATTCTGGCAACAATACCTGATATAAACAAAAGCGAAAGTCGCATGGCCAATGAATCCGTTATACAGCTTTTTGCCAATTCACCTATCTCATGTAAGGATTGCTTTGTAATCTTGAATTTCTTCTCCAGACAATACGGTATATTTACGAAAAGATCCTTCTTCATGGCAAACCAAAGCGTCAAAAACATAGCCGCCACATTTCCGGAAACCGTTGCGATTGCCGCACCTGCAAATTCAAGTCTCGGGAATCCCCAATGTCCCTCGATAAGCAGGTAGTTGAAAAATATATTAACCAAACAAGATACAACATTAGTAACAAAAGTAATCTTTGTCTTTCCGCAGCCGCGAAGAGCCGAATTGATCGTCATAAAGACCATATTAAAGATCATACCGCCCATAACGATTCGGAAATACAGAATCGAAGATTCCATAGTATCCTTTTGATTTGCAAACACAATCATTATCGGCCTTGCCAATGCAACCGAAAAAATACTGGCTACAATACTCAATATGATAACGAGCTTCAATACCGTATCCAATATTCGGTTTGCCATATCTCTGTCTTTTTTTCCGAGATACCTTGCCGTAAGAGATGATGTCACGGTATTAAGTGCAAAAAAAATCGAAAAAATAAAAAGCCTCGGCTGATTTGTAACCGATACAGCCGATATAGCCGTAACTCCCATCTCCGATACCATCTTAGAATCTATGATTCCGGCAAATGTCGTGAACAAAGTTTCCAAAAACGACGGAATACCGATTTCAAAAATATCTTTAGTAATCTTTTTTGTATCCAATTAGTTTTCCCATTACCTTCCCACAATTAAACATACATTAAAACTATCATTAAATGGCTGTTTTATCAAATCTCGCTCGTATCATTCCATATGCAATAATACTCGTCTTCATCATCCCAAGGAGTATTCCCTTCTGACGGACCAACATATTTAACCTCATCATTACGTATGATAATGGAACACTGATGTTCCGGCTCCCAAGGACATTCCGCTTCTATACAATAACCTATTTCCTCAGCATCCTCTTCATCTTCCGGTAATTCAACATACAAACGCGGACGTGAAAGACAGGTTACCAAAGGTTTTTTTGCATTATATATGACATATAAATCTCCTTCGAATTAATTCATAGACTAATTATACCAAATTCCTTAATGAAATCAAATGAATCCTGTATATATATTTTTTTAAAACCATTGAAAATATAAAAAAATAAGTAAAGAAAGGGGTTCCGAGCTGCTATTATTCCCTTGCACGAATTTTGCACGAATTATCTCAATGATTTTCTCCCAATTCATTTAGAGCATCTGAAATATTTAATCCTTTTCCTTCGCTTATTTGTTTTCTTGACTCTTCCAAATCCGAAAGAATCATATTTGTCGTCAAAGGAATAAAAGGATTCTCTGGTTTTCTCGAGGTAAATAAGCTTTGTGTATAATTATATACCAAAAAACCGCATTAAAAAACCTCACAAAAAAATGTGAGGTCTTTAAATATATTTCTTTCTATTTTACATAATAGCACTTGGTCTAAAAAAATCAAGTGAACACAGTACAACTTATAGCAACTTAGTATAACCTAATGTTTTCACTTGTTTATTAATCTACCTTAATGATACTATCAAATGGATCTATCTTCAACTGTATTTTATTATATTTTTTTGTACGAAAATGTACAAAAGTGTATTATCCGGAGCATCCCTGATATTGAACAGTCACTACATAGATTGTTTTTCTAAAGCAATGTATGCATATATTTCATCTATATCACGAATAGCTTTTGGATACAACTTAACCTTATTGTAATTATTTTACTGCCCCACACTCAGAGCAAACCTCACGGGTATGTTCAACTTGGACTTCTTCAGTATGAGGAACCTGAGTTGTAACTTGTTCATCCCAACCAGGTGTTCCAACATAACCTGCAGCTAAACAATCTATATTGCTTTCACAATGAGAAATTACTGCAGATTCTGAATTAAATGTTGCTCCACAACCACAACAACGATAACTACCGTCATGATGAACTGTAGTTGTTTCTGTAGTATAAGTAGTCTTAGTTTCCGTTGTATAATACGTTTCCTTCACCCAATTATGTACGTGCTCCGTCTGATTATCTGATGCCTGCGCGGTCTGAGGCTCCTGTGTATTCTGTGCCTGTTGGGTGGTTGAAGCCGTTGTTTTTTCTTCCTTAGTTTTCTTTTCTTCTGTGGTCTTTTCCTTTTCGGTAGTCTTTGCTTCTTCCGTTGTCTTATCTTCCTCTTTTGTTTTTTCCTTCTCTGTAGTTTGTTCTTTATCCTTCTCTTCGGTCTTTTCTTCGGTAGTATCTTTATCCTTTTGTGCATCGGATGAAGTTGCTTCCGTTGTGGTTTTAGCATCATTTGAACTCTTTTTTGAAGAATTGTTATGTATTATTATTCCGGTTGCAATACCGATTATTAGAATACCTATCGTCACACAGATAATAATTCTTTTTTTCATTAGTTCAAAACTCCCATACAACAAAAATATTCAACAAGTAAATCTAACACAGTTTGTTAATATAATCTTCCAACTCATGAAAGAATGCAACAATATACACTTCTTCGCTTTCTATTCTAAAAATCAAACGATATTCCATATCAGGTATCAAAGCCTCTCTGTATCCTAAACGAAAAAGCAATTCATCCTTACTTTCAGGAAACTGATATGGATTTTCTTCCAATCTGTCATAAACGGACTCAATACCGGTTATCAAGTGTTCTGCTGCATTTTCACTACTTAATTTGTTTATAAGATAGCCTACTCGTTCATATATCATTTCATCTGCTCGTTCTGATATCGTTAACTTATATGCCATATTTTTCCCTCATACTATTTAGTGATTCGCGTGCATCCTTTGTCTTTCCAGAAGAAATCTGACTCTCTGAAAGCTCTATCTCTTTATAAAGCTTAAGTTTATTTAAAGTTGCCTCATACACTTCCATACTCATGATAACCATGTCACCATATCCGTTTTTTGTAATAAAAATCGGCTCATCGGACTCATGACACTTATCCGATATAGTAGAAGTTTCTTTTAAACTTTTAATTGGAATTATTTGTGGCATAATAACACCTCCATATATATTATGGTATAATTATACCACATTTATACCACGCGTCAACTGATAGTTACCGTAAAGTGAATCATATAATTATTTCACTGCTCCGCATTCCGAGCAAACTTCACGAGTATGTTCAACTTGGACTTCTTCAGTATGAGGAACCTGAGTTGTAACTTGTTCATCCCATCCAGGCGAACCAGAATAACCTGCAGTATAGCAACTCATACTATTTGTACAATGTGCAATTGCATCAGATTCAGAACTAAATGTTGCTCCACAGCTATTACAAGTATAACAACCATCATGATGTACTGTCTGAGTCTCCGTAGTATAAGTTGTCTTAGTTTCTGTTGTATAATACGTTTCCTTTACCCAATTATGTACATGTCCCTGCGGATTATCAGATGCCTGCGTAGTTTGAGGCTCCTGTGTGGTCTGTGTCTGCTGTGTGGTTGAAAAAGTTGTTTTTTCTTCCGTAGTTTTCTTTTCTTCTGTGGTCTTTTCCTTTTCGGTAGTTTTTGCTTCTTCCGTTGTCTTATCTTTTTCTGTAGTCTTATCTTCCTCTGTTGTTTTTTCTTTATCCTTCTCTTCGGTTTTTTCTTCGGTAGTTTCTTTTTCCTTTTGTGCATCGGACGAGGTTGCTTCCGTTGTGGTTTTAACATCATTTGAACTCTTCTTTGAAGAATTGTTATGTATTATTATTCCGGCAACAATACCGGTTATTATTAAAATACCTATTATTGAAAAGATTATTACTTTCTTCTTCATACATTAAAACTCCCTGTTTGTGTCAAAAAATAACATAAAAAAAGATTATCACGAAATCATGCAATTATCAATACCTCAACAGGCTTCATCCGTCCCTCAACCGCTATTCTTACCTATGTTCATTAACAACGCTCCGCACGATTACATACACCACGATAAACAAAAGAAATAACTCAAAGATATTTATATTAACAACCGCCTTTATTTCCTTTGAGGCAAATAACAAAGAAGAAAAAGTAAAAAACAAATAATAAGCAAATGTCCCATCGAATAGTCTTATGTCTGAATCATCAATGTATTCCATGTATTTTCTTAACATAAGATATATAAGCACCATAATAATGAGCGTTATCCCGCTTTTGATTAGTATTACATTTACGGCAAATCCATATATGTATCTTCCAAAGGTCGTCCCAACACACTCTGAACGATACCGCCAATTTCGATTAATCTTCTCGTTCTTTTTTTTCTTTCTTCCGTCGCAACTCTTTTTCTTAAATCCTTTTCTTGTTCCTTAAGTTGATTCTGTCGTCTTTTTAAATCTTCCAATCTTTCTTCATAGCTTCTTGTACTCATAAAAATTCCTCCTTTTATAAAAACAAAACAACAATTAAATGAAAAATTAAAAAAGACAGTCAAGAAACTGTCTTTTTCAAAAAAATTTTAAAAAATTTATTTTTTTTATCAAAAATGTACCCTTTTCATTTTTCTTATTATTTTTGACCCCATTTCAATCGCTCCAAAACGGTCTGAAACACTCTGAAACGACTTTTTGTTAAAAAACAAAAAAGCCCGAAACCCTTGTAATATCAAGGTTTTCGGACATTTTTTAAGTAGAGGCGCCAACCAGATTTGAACTGGTGATAGAGGTGTTGCAGACCTTTGCCTTACCACTTGGCCATGGCGCCATTCGTCATGAGGTGGCAGTCACGTAGTGACTGACGGAGCCCTGATGACTATCGTCATAAGGAGGGACCCATGTAATGGGAGGATGCCTTATGACCTCCTTGCGCATCAGCGCGTTTCTCCTTTTTATAAGAAGCAATGCTTCTTTAGCTCCCCGAGTAGGGCTCGAACCTACAACAACTCG
>JAFSZR010000062.1 GCA_017459135.1 Lachnospiraceae bacterium
GGTATGGTGTTTCCTTCGTCGATTAATTCAATAGCCTTTTCGACCTGCCAATCCTTTAAATTAAGTTCCTCGGCTATTACTTTTCCTATGTTCATGTTATTGCTCCTTTTATGTTTTAGTACGGTTCTATGTGAGCTTATGTATATATCGCAGGCACGCTCTCGCTACTCTTCGACGCAACGGTACTAAGTTCGGTAAACCTCACTAAGTACCGGCGTCTTCAAAGTACCTGCTTATACATACGTAAGCTCACATAGAACCTGTTTTTATCAAATATAAATCTATAAATATGCTCTCATGTCCTGTATGAGGTGATCCTCGGAGTCAATGAGATTTTGTGCAATATGCTTTGCCTTATCGTTGGCGGCTTTAAACTCGTTTAGGTATTTTTGCAGGGATTTTATTCCCATATTGCAGCCTTCTGTTACGAGATCGGCGATTGTATGGTCACTGTCATCAACCGCAACCTTAACATTTGTTTTCATCCACGACATTCCCTTTGCTATGGGATTCGGGTTCTTGCCGTCATCGTGATACTTTTTTAAAAGTTCAGTTGTTTCTTTTTCAAGATCACGACTTATTTCAAGGGTGCGATACATGCATTCCGACATATCCCTGTTTCTTGTGAATTTAAGCATTTCCTCCAGACTGTCGATTCCCATTCTGATTCCCGCATCGCATTCCCTTAAAAGCTTAATTGTATCATCTTCTACCATAACATTACCTCACTTTTCCATTGTTAGTAATATTATGTAATGATTACTGTCTTTTTATTCAGTTTTTTCTTTTTTATAATGAACGGTAAAATACCATTTTATAATCGCTGTTCCGATTATGATTATATATCCTATTACACTTAAGTAATCCGGTACCTGATCCAGGAAGAAGAATCCGAATATCGCCGTAAATATTACAATCGAAAAATCATATACGGATATTTCCTTGGCTGCTGCCTTCTGATATGCCTTTGTAATGAATATCTGTCCGCCTGCTGCCGCAAATCCGGTCAATATAAGGAAGCCCCATTGCTTTGCCGTCATAGGTGTATAATTAAGTATAAGGTAAGGCGTAAGCATAAGTGTGGTAAAGCCCGAGAAGAATGCAACAATTATCATGCTGTTTTCTCCTCTTATACCGAGCTTTCTGACGTAGGCATAAGCAAGGCCCGCACCAAGTCCACCCATCACACCTGCCAAAGCAGGAATAACCTGTGAATCAAAGGTTGGTTTAACTACAAAAAGCGCTCCGGTAAATGCGGAAACAACCGCAAGCCATTCGTATTTGTTGGCTATCTCCTTTAATGCAAATATAGAAAATATAATCGCAAAGAAAGGCGAAAGTTTATTTAACATCGAAGCATCGGATATATGCATATGGTCAACGGCATAAAAATTGCCGACCATTCCCACTCCGCCGCTTACCGAACGAATAATGAGATATTTCGTATTTCCTTTACCGATTTTAAACGGAGTATGGGTTTTTATAAGTGTTCCGACCGCTATTACAAGCGCAAAAAAATTTCTGAAAAAACATTTCTGCAAGGTCGGAACGTCTCCCGAAAGCCTTATAAACAGATTCATAAGAGCAAAAAAGAAGGCAGACGTGATTATAAAAATGACACCCAATTTGTAATTATTCTTTTTATCTGCAATATACAAGTTCAACACTCTCCATCGCTTTTGCATATAATTCTTCTATCTTTCCGACAAGCGCCTTTTCGGATTCAAGTATCTGTTCCAACTTAGGTCTTGTAACAGGATGCTTGTCAACAAAGATTGTACAGCAATCCTCGTAAGGAAGTATCGATGTTTCATAAGTACCGATTTTTTCGGAAATATCTATAATCTCCTGCTTATCCATACCGATACACGGTCTGAACACAGGTATCTTATCAATTGCCGAATCAATAACAAGAAGACTCTGTGTGGTCTGGCTGGAAACCTGACCTATACTCTCACCTGTTATGATACATTGACACTCATCCTTAATCGCAAGCTCTTCTGCCATTTTATACATAAGTCTCTTCATAATAATGGTAAGCTCATCATGCGGACAATTATCATATATGCAAAGCTGTATATCGGTAAAGTTGACTATATGAAGCTTTAACACACCCGAATATTGTGATACAAGCTTCGCAAGGGCTATAACCTTTTGCTTTGCTCTTTCACTTGTGTAAGGCGGTGCATTAAAATATACGGCTTCTATCTCAACGCCTCTCTTTGCAATAAGATATGCTGCTACGGGACTGTCTATTCCGCCCGATAAAAGGGCCATTCCCTTTCCGTTTGTTCCGACAGGAAGTCCTCCCGGTCCCGGAATAACTTTTGAATAAATGTATGCCACATTTCTTACTTCTATATCAATCATAACCTCGGGCTTATGAACATCTACCGAAAGCTCAGGAAATTTTTCAAGCAAATCCGCACCCAGATCACAATTTAATTCCATTGATGACTTTGGATAAGTCTTATCATTTCTTCTTGCATGGCATTTGAACGTAAAGTTTTTGTTTTTATATTCACTATCGATATATTCTATAAGACTTTTCGATATATTTTCATATGCAGTATCCTCTACAACCACAACAGGACAAATGCCTACTATTCCGAATATCTGAC
>JAFSZR010000063.1 GCA_017459135.1 Lachnospiraceae bacterium
CATGAACAGATAAATATCATTATTACCAGAATGCCTCCGTGAGCTAAATCTCTTATCTCATAAACATAAGAGAACATAAAGGTCGTATAGAAAAATCCGAATACAACCGCCATTATTTCTTTATCCGTATACTTCGGATATGCAAAAACATATATTCCGAGTATAACCAGAATAGCCACAATAAACATAAACAGAATGTATTCACGCATATCAAATAAAAGCATCAGATAGTATGCCAATACCGCCGCATATGCCGCAAATCCCAAGACCGTATTATGCTGTTTATAAATCCTAAGGAGCTCAAACATAGCTCCAATGGATAAAAGCAATACCGCAGCCCATGTAACATATCCCCCCAGATAGAGGACGACAACCGCAAGTACCACCAAAACTATTCCGCTCAAAAGTCTCTGTTTAAACATTTATTTTACCCCGCCATATCTTCGGTCTCTGCCATTATAATATCTTACGGCCTTCTTTAATTCATCCATATTAAAATCAGGCCACAGACAATCAGTAAAATAAAACTCAGCGTAAGCAAGCTGCCAAATCAAATAATTGGAAAGTCTTAACTCCCCGCTTGTTCTGATAAGCAAGTGGATCCGGTATATCGGCAGTATCAAGATATGCCGAAATTGTTTCTTCGGTAATATCCTTGCCTGTCTTACCCGAATTTACATCTTCCATAAGCTTTATAAAGCTTCTTCTTAATTCGTCACGTCCACCGTAGTTTATGACTATTGTAAAATTAAGACCGTCACATACACTTGTTATACGCTCAAGTTCTTCCATTTTTTCAACTATATCCGCATCAAGAGCACTTCTGTCTCCTATTATTCTGATACGCATATTGTTCTTTGTTGCTCTTTCAATACAGGTCTTAAGATAATCCCTTAAGATGTTCATAATTCCCGAAACTTCCTCTACCGAACGTTTCCAGTTTTCTGTAGAAAAAGCATATACGGTAAGATATTTAATTCCTAAATCATCAGCATCCTCGCAGACTCTTTCTATAGCCTTTGCCCCCGCTTTATGACCGAAATTTCTTGGCATAAGTCTCTTCTTTGCCCATCTTCCGTTACCGTCCATAATTATGGCAACATGAGTAGGTATATTAAGCTTTTCACCATCAATAATCTTTTCCAAAAATCATTCTCCTTGATACTATACTGTAAGAATCTCTTTAGATTTTTCTTCTATAGCCTTGTCAATCTGCTCTACAAACTTGTCGGTCATTTTCTGAATCTTATCTTCGTTATCCTTAAGCTCGTCCTCTGAAATCTCATTGGCCTTGTTCATTTTCTTAACTGCCTCGTTTGCCTCACGTCTTACGTTTCTGACGGCAACCTTTGCAGCCTCACCCTTTTTCTTAACGTCCTTTACCATTTCTTTTCTTCTGTCTTCCGTAAGTTCAGGGAAATTAATAATAACTGCTTTACCGTCATTATTAGGTGTAACACCGAGATCCGATGTAATTATAGCTTTTTCTATTTCCTTGATAAGACTTGCTTCCCATGGCTGAATTATAATGGTTCTTGCCTCAGGAACTGTAATATTTGCCACCTGCTGTAAAGGAGAAGGTGTTCCGTAATAATCAACTCTTAACTTATCCAAAATATGCGGATTTGCTCTTCCGGCTCTTATGCTTGCATATTCCGATCTTAAGTTCTCTACTGATTTTTCCATTTTTTCTTCATACTGTTTTAACATGTTTATTTCCTTTCTGTATAAAAATATATTCTTTACTAATCACATTTAACCATGGTTCCGGTAAACTGTCCCGTAACTGTTTTTATAATGCTGTTTTCCTCATTTAATCCGAACAACATCATCGGCATCTTGTTTTCCATAGCAAGTACCGCTGCCGCCAAATCTATAACTCCGAGTTTTTTATCTATTATCTCGTTTATATCAAGATAATCATATTTCTTCGCATTAGGATTTAACTTAGGGTCGCTGTCATAAACACCGTCTATGGCCTTTGCCATAAGAATTGCATCACACTCAACTTCAACAGCCATAAGAACGGTTGCCGTGTCTGTTGAAAAGTAAGGATGACCGGTACCTCCCGCAAAGAATACAACCTCACCTTTTTCAAGATACTCTGTTGCCTTGTCTTTATTAAATAACTCAGTCATGCTTCCGCACATAAAAGGTGTCATTATATGAGATTTAATTCCCTGTCTTCTTAAAGCGTCCGAAGTATAAAGGCAATTCATAACCGTAGCAAGCATTCCTATCTGATCGGCTTTAACTCTTTCCATATGTTCGGAAGTTCTTCCCCTCCAAAAGTTTCCGCCTCCGATAACTATGCTTACCTGTATACCCTTATCTATAACCTCTTTTATCTGCTTGGATACTTCAACAACCGTTTCATCATCGAATCCGGTTTTCTTTTCTCCCGCGAGTGCTTCACCGCTAAGCTTTAATAATATTCTTTTCATTTCCAAGTCAATTCATCTCCTATTCAAAAAAACTCTTTACATCTATTTCGGAATAGCACTGTGAACAACGTCCTTCAATAACCGCTCCGTTATTTATCTGTACCGAACGGGACTTGATATCACCCATTATGACTGCTGTTGAATCAACTATTACAGGTCCCTTTACATCTATATCACCGTTTACGGCTCCCGCTATAACTGCCGATGTTGCCGAAACATTTCCTACAACTACGGTTCCCACTCCTATCTTAACGCTTCCTTCAGATACTATCTCGCCTTTAAGCTTTGCTGCATTTGCATATATTTCTCCGGCATCGATATTTCCTGTAACGGTTCCGCCTATAATAAGCTTACCGCCACACTTAACATCTCCCTCAACGGTACCTATAACATCTATTCCTCCGTCGGTCTCGATATTACCCTTAATTGTGGTTCCCTTTGTTATGTATGTAGTATCATCAGCAAGAATGCTGTTAGCTTCCTGTTCCTTTTGTGCAGTGGTTTCTTCTTCATTTATCTTTTCTTCTATATCAGCCATACCTGCCTCCTCATAATCATCACTCTCTTCTTCGTTTTTGCTGTTAATTGCAGATTCAACAGCTTCATTTAAATCCATATTTTCAAGTGCGTTTGCTTCGGGTTCGAGTGCCTTTGCGTCTTCGGTATTTTCAAGCATATTTTCTTCATCCAAAGCATCGACCGCTTTAAGCTCGTCCTCCCCGTATGCTTCAACGGTTTCCCGGTATTCCTCATCTTCTTCAGCAGTTTCTTCCTCTGCAGCCCTGTTTTCCAATTCTTCCGGAGGAAGTGCCTCAAGAAGTTCTTCCTCAACAACCTCTTCTTCATCAAAGGTATTTATTAAATCTTCCGTTTTTTCTTCCTCATCCGTTACTATCTCGGCCTGTGGGATATTATCATAACCTTCGTCAGCTGATTCAGGTTCCGAAAAAGCCGGTTCTTTGTCCTTGTTTTCTTCTTCAATATTTTTCTCAAAACTGTCTATATTGATATCATCAATATTTTCAAGCATATCCTCGGGCGCTATTTCCATATCATCACTGTCAAATGTATTTACTATATCTTCATCATCGTACTCATTAGCAAGCTCATCCTTATCAGGCATAAGCTCATTAACAGCCTGTGCAAAATCTCTTTTAAAATCTTTAAAAA
>JAFSZR010000064.1 GCA_017459135.1 Lachnospiraceae bacterium
AAAATAAAAGAAGAAGGACAGACTTGACAAACTTTCACGGGAAGACTTATTCGGTGTATGAGCCTTATGGTCTGGTGCTTGTAATGGCGCCGTGGAACTATCCGTTTCTTCTTACAATGGAGCCGCTTATTGGTGCTGTAGCGGCAGGAAATTGCGTCGTGGCGAAGCCGTCCGCATATTCGCCGGCTACTTCTAAGGTGATAAAGGAAATTTTAAACGAGGTGTTCGAAGAAAACTATGTAGCTGTAGTTGAAGGCGGCAGGGAAGAAAATACGCAGCTGTTAGAGCAGAAATTTGACTATATCTTTTTTACAGGAGGCGTAAGGGTAGGCAAGCTTGTCATGAAAAAGGCGGCTGAAAATTTAACGCCGGTGTCTTTGGAGCTTGGCGGCAAAAGCCCGTGCATTGTTGATAAGACGGCAGATTTAAAGCTGGCGGCAAGGCGTATTGCGTTCGGTAAATATATTAATCTGGGACAGACCTGCGTTGCACCGGATTATCTGCTGATTGATGAAGGCATTAAGGATAAGTTCTTAAGTATATTTATAGAGACTGTTAAAAAAATGTACGGAGAGGATGCCTTTGAAAACAGTGACTATGGAAAGATGATTAATGAAAAGCATTACCATCGCGTTATGGGGCTGATTGACCCAAAGAAGGTTGTCCTTGGCGGCAGAGGCAGAGAGGATGAGTTAAGAATCGAGCCTACTGTGATGGATAATGTTACTGCAGACGACAAGGTTATGCAGGAAGAAATTTTCGGTCCGGTGCTGCCTGTTATAACATACAGGAATATAAACGAAGCATTTGAATTTGTTGAGGAAAGACCGCACCCGCTGGCACTGTATATTTTCTCGAATGATAAAAAGACGCAGAAGCTTTTTACCGAGAGAACAGCATTTGGCGGCGGCTGCATTAATGACACCATACTGCATATGATATCCTCAAATATAGGCTTCGGAGGCGTCGGAAACAGCGGCATGGGTTCGTATCACGGAATCAAGAGCTTCCAGACATTTTCACATGAAAAGAATATACTGAAGAAGTATAACTGGATTGATGTTCCGATGAGGTACCAGCCGTATAAGCCATTGTGGGGAAAGCTTGCAAAGCTTTTTTTAAGATGACGAAGGAAAAAGGTGACTGGTAGCAAAAATTTTTTCTAAAACAGGCAAAAAGACTTTATATGGCTTACAGATTATTAACCCCTTGTGTGTTTAAAGTTTTTGCGATAGAATGTAACATTATAATAAATAAATCGAGCGTGTGGAGGTACTGAGTTATGGACTTGAAAGGACGAAACTTTTTAAAATTACTTGATTATACACCGGAGGAGATTCTCTTCCTTATAGATGTTGCTGCTGATTTAAAGAAGAAGAAGAGAAGCGGCGTTCCGCACAAATATCTTGAAGGCAAGAATATTGTGCTGATATTTGAAAAGACCAGCACAAGAACAAGGTGCTCATTTGAGGTTGCGGCAAATGACCTTGGCATGGGCGTTACATATCTTGACCCTACTGTATCACAGATAGGTAAAAAGGAGAGCATTGAGGATACCGCAAGGGTGCTCGGACGTATGTATGATGCTATCGAATACCGCGGCTACGGACAGGAGATAGTTGATACTCTTGCAAAGTATTCGGGCGTGCCGGTATGGAACGGACTTACGAATGAATTCCACCCGACACAGATGCTTGCGGATATGCTTACCATCAGAGAAAAATTCGGAAGATTAAAGGGTATTAATCTTGTATACATGGGCGATGCCCGCTACAACATGGGCAATTCACTTATGGTTGTAAGTGCAAAGCTCGGACTTAACTTTACTGCCTGCACCGCAAAGAAGTATTTTCCGGAGCAGTGGCTGGTTGACGAGTGTATGAAGCTTGCAAAGGAAAGC
>JAFSZR010000065.1 GCA_017459135.1 Lachnospiraceae bacterium
ATTTTTTACATTTTTATCTATTGCCTCACTGACAAAGCCATAAAGCTCTTTTGATCCTTCTTTAACAGTCTCTGTCCTTTTTGTAATCTGACTTTTTTTCACCTCATGTTCAAGCCAGGATTTTCCTCCCTGCTTATTTGTAAGCATAACCGGCTGTGTTCTGTCCAAAGCGGCGGCAAATTTAGCTTCGGGAGTTTCTCTTTTTTCAAACTCATCCCAAAGTGCTCTCATCTTTTTAGCCTGATCCTCCGGTAATATATTAAAAATTCTGTCCGCAGCTTTTATTTCTCTTTCCTGCTTGGTTTTATTTCCCTCGGAATCATATGCATAAGTATCTCCCGCATCGATTTCAACCAAATCATGAATAAGTACCATCGCTACGGTTTTCAAAACATCGATATCTTCGTTTGCGTATTCCGAAAGAAGAATTGCCATCACTGCAAGATGCCAACTGTGTTCCGCATCATTTTCCTTACGCATACCGTCCGAAAGATAAGTCTGTCGTCCTACGTTTTTTGATTTATCTATTTCAAGCAAGAATTCAAGTTGTTTTTTCAGTCTTTCGTCCATTATCCGTTTTCCTCTTTCATACCACAAACCAATATAAGCCGATTACAAACAAAGGCACCAGCAAGGTAAATATATTTAAAAACAATGAAAATCTTTTTCCCTTTACTCCGCCTTCTTCGGCATTAAAACCTATCCACGCAAACGATATTCCGCAAATTGACAGAAGTATTGCACAGGCATAGAGCACCCCGATTATTTCCGGAACATCACCTCCGGTTTTTACCGACGCGAAAACTCCGGATAACTCAATTATAAATGAAATACCTCCAAGCACAAAGGCTATTATAGTATCAGAAGCAATCGAGTCATCCGAAAAATAATATTTTTTCTTTTTATTAAACAAAGCCATCTTTAAACTTTCCTATGTCTTATTCTATAATGCATTCAACAAAATCTTTTGCTTATTTAACACATCCGATTAAATCTTTAATATCATCAATCTTATTTTCTGTCATATAATTCTCAATACCCTTAATTATTTCAGTTGTAGCATAAGGGTTATGGAAATTTGCGGTTCCGACCGCAACGGCTGTCGCACCGGCCATAATAAATTCAAGTGCATCCTCGGCAGTGGCTACGCCACCCATTCCTATTATAGGAAGCTTAACCGCATTCGCAACCTGATATACCATACGTACCGCTATCGGTTTAATCGCAGGACCTGAAACGCCTGCAGTCTTATTTGCAACGGCAAATGTTCTCTTCTTAATATCTATCTTCATACCTGTTAATGTATTTATAAGTGAAAGTGCATCGGCACCTGCCTCTTCTGCTGCCTTAGCCATAACCGTTATATCAGTAACATTTGGACTAAGCTTCATAATAATAGGCTGTTTTGCCTTTGCCTTTACGGCTTTGGTTATATCATAAAGAGCTTTCGGATCCTGACCGAATGCGATTCCGCCCTCTTTTACATTTGGACATGAAACATTTATCTCAAGCAAATCCACAGGCTCATCGGCAAGTCTTTCAACAACCTCTACATAATCACTTTCGCTCTTACCGCAAACATTTACAATTATCTTTGTATCCTTGGTTTTAAGGAAAGGTATATCTCTTTCACAAAATGTATCGATACCCGGATTTTGAAGTCCGATGGCATTCATCATTCCGCCATAGGTTTCAGCTATACGCGGTGTAGGATTGCCTGCCCACGGAATATTGGCAACGCCCTTTGTGGTTACTGCGCCGAGCAATGACAAATCGACAAAATCATCATATTCCATACCCGAACCGAAAGTTCCCGAAGCAACGGTTATCGGATTTTTAAATTCTACTCCTGCAATGTTTACTTTAGTATTCATTAAAACTCCACCTCCCCTGCATAAAATACCGGACCTTCCTTACATATTCTCTTATTGTTTACCTTTGAATGATCGTCGATATCCTTTGACTTACATACACAGGCAAGACACGCTCCTATTCCGCATGCCATCTTTTCTTCCATTGAAATCTGTGCTTTTATTCCGTTTGAAAGTGCATAATCTGATATTGCACGAAGCATAGGAAGCGGACCGCAGGCATATATGATATCACCTTTTATTCCGTATTCCTTTATGGCATCCATTACAGTCCCTTTAACACCTATATTTCCCGCATCACTTGATTTGTAAACCTTTCCGTAAGGTTCAAATTCATCCGATAAAAATTCTTCATCACGAAAACCGAGAACTATTGATTTTTCACAATCAAGCTGCTTTGCAAGCTCAAGCATAGGCGGTATACCGATTCCTCCTCCGATAAGAATTGCCTTACTTCCCTCAGGTGTAAAGCCGTTACCCAAAGGTCCCATTACCTCTATGGTATGGTCGGAAGTAAGAGCAGAAAACTCTTTTGTTCCTGCACCGGCAACTCTGTAAACAAGTCTTATGGTTCCGTTATTTTTATCTATCTCGCAAATACTTATAGGTCTCGGTAAGAGTCTGCTTCCGTCAGCCGAAAACAAATTTACAAATTGTCCCGGTTTAGCTCTGTCCGCTATCTCCTTTGCGGATATTACAAGTGAGTAAATCTCGTATGCTATTTCGTCCTGTCTTATTACATTGGCAGTCATTTTTATCTTATCCATATATCACTGCTCCTTTTTTAATTGAATCTTAATTGAATGTTTTATCCGTAATTTACTTTGTTTATTTTCCGAGTGCTCCGTTAATATCGGCAATCATATCAACTACAGCCTGACGGCTTGCATCAGCGTAATTTGCCTCACCGAAAGAAGCATATTTTTCCTGCTTATATGCAGCTATGATACCTCTTGATGAATTAACGATTGCTCCGAGTCCGTCCTCATTAAAGTAATGTACAAGGTCTGCTGCCTTTCCTCCCTGTGCTCCGTAACCCGGAACAAGTATATAAGTCTTAGGCATAAGCTTACGAAGCACCTTACCCATCTCAGGATAGGTAGCTCCGACTACGCAGCCGACATTGCTGTATGTATCGCCCATACACTCATTACCCCACTCAACAACTTTCTCGGCAACAAGTTCGTATAAAGGTCTTCCGTCAACAAGCTTGTCCTGGAACTCACCGGAAGAAGGATTTGATGTTTTAACAAGTACAAATATACCTTTGTTTTCTTCCTTACAAACATCAACAAAAGGCTTAACTCCGTCTGTACCAAGATAAGGATTTACCGTTACAAAATCTTCGTCAAAACCCGCATAAGCCTTTGAACCAACCTTAACCTTTCCGAGATGCCCTATCGCATAGGCAGTTGAAGTTGAACCTATATCACCACGCTTTATATCACCTATTACCACAAGACCCTTTTCCTTTGCATAGGCACATGTCTTATGAAATGCAATAAGTCCTTCTATTCCGAATTGCTCGTACATTGCAATCTGCGGCTTAACAGCCGGAATCAAATCATATGTTGCATCTATTATTCCTTTGTTATAAACCCAAATTGCTTCAGCAGCACCCTTTAATGTCTCTCCGTATTCTTCGAAAGCTGCCTTTTGTATATGCTCCGGTATATAATTCATCATAGGATCAAGCCCTACAACTATTGGTGCGTTCTTTTCCTGAATATTTTTAATAAGAGTATTTATCATTTCCATTCTTCCTTTCCGTTATATCTTTACATAGATAATTTATTTTACCACTATTTATATGTAAATTCCATAAAAAAATAGGAAAAATAGAAA
>JAFSZR010000066.1 GCA_017459135.1 Lachnospiraceae bacterium
AAATAATAGAAGGAGATATTAGCTATGACAAGTGATAACATGAAATGCGGTCTTCAACAGGCACCTGCTCGTTCACTTCTGAATGCGCTTGGTTATACTGCCGAAGAAATCAAAAAACCAATGGTCGGTATCGTATGTTCATACAATGAGATTGTACCCGGGCATATGAACCTTGATAAAATCGCCGAAGCTGTTAAGCTCGGTGTTGCCGAAGCGGGCGGAACACCTGTAATGTTTCCTGCAATTGCCGTATGTGACGGTATAGCTATGGGACATGTCGGTATGAAGTATTCTCTTGTAACAAGAGATCTTATTGCTGACTCAACAGAGTGTATGGCTATTGCACATCAATTTGATGCTCTTGTTATGATTCCTAACTGTGATAAGAACGTTCCGGGACTTCTTATGGCAGCTGCAAGAGTAAATGTTCCTACGGTATTTGTATCGGGCGGTCCGATGCTCGCCGGACATATTCACGGAAGAAAAAGAAGTCTTTCATCAATGTTCGAAGCAGTAGGAGAACGTACTGCAGGAAAAATTAGCGATGAAGACGTAATAGAGTTTGAAGAGAAGGTTTGTCCAACATGCGGATCATGTTCCGGTATGTATACGGCAAACTCAATGAACTGTCTTACAGAGGTTCTCGGTATGGGACTTCCGGGCAACGGAACAATTCCTGCCGTATATTCAGAGAGACTTCGCCTTGCAAAAAAGGCAGGTTATGCGGTAATGGATATGCTTAAGAAAAATATCCGTCCTCGCGATATTATCACTAAGGAAGCTATTTTAAATGCACTTACCGTAGATATGGCACTTGGATGTTCCACAAACTCAATGCTTCATCTTCCTGCCATAGCACATGAGATCGGATTTGATTTTGATATTTCATTTGCCAATCCTATCAGTGAGAAGACTCCTAACCTTTGTCACCTTGCTCCTGCAGGTCCTACATATATGGAAGACCTTAATGAGGCAGGCGGTGTTTATGCCGTAGTTAAAGAGCTTTGTGACCTTGGACTTATAAATGAAGATTGTATGACGGTAACAGGAAAGACAATCGGAGAGGCTGTTAAGAATTCCGTTAACAGAAATCCTGAGGTTATCCGTCCTGTTGATAATCCTTACTCAAAGACAGGCGGACTTGCGGTACTTAAAGGAAATCTTGCACCGGATGGTTCGGTTGTCAAGCGTTCGGCAGTCGTACCAGAGATGCTTAAGCATGAGGGCCCTGCAAGAGTATTTGATTCGGAAGAGGATGCAATTGCTGCAATACTCGGTGGAAAAATCGTTGATGGAGATGTGGTCGTAATAAGATATGAAGGACCAAAGGGCGGTCCGGGTATGAGAGAGATGCTCAATCCTACATCAGCTATCGCAGGTATGGGACTTGGTTCAACTGTTGCACTTATAACTGACGGTAGATTCTCCGGAGCAAGCCGTGGAGCTTCCATAGGACATGTAAGTCCTGAGGCGGCAGTCGGCGGTCCGATAGCGTTTGTTGAAGAAGGCGATATAATTGAGATAGATATCAATAATTATTCAATTAACCTCAAGGTATCGGATGAGGAACTTGCAAAACGTAAAGCAGCATGGACACCGAGGGAGCCTAAGGTGACTACCGGATATCTTGCAAGATATGCCAGAATGGTAACATCAGGAAACAGAGGCGCGATACTTGAGATAAAAGATTAAAACCATTTACATAAAAAATATAATTTGAAATATTATATGGATTGTGTTATTCTATCAAGCATAATTCATACAGCAAAAAAATAGAAAGGAAGAATTTGTATGAAACAATTGACAGGCTCAGAAATTATAATTGAATGTTTAAAAGAGCAGGGCGTTGATACGGTATTCGGATATCCGGGCGGAACAATCCTTAATGTATATGATGCGCTTTATAAGCATCAGGACGAGATTCATCATATACTTACTTCGCATGAGCAGGGTGCTGCACATGCTGCCGACGGATATGCAAGAGCAACCGGTAAAGTTGGCGTATGTATGGCAACGTCGGGTCCGGGTGCGACAAACCTTGTAACCGGTATTGCAACAGCTTATATGGATTCCATTCCTCTTGTAGCGATAACGGCAAATGTTAATGTTACCGCTCTTGGTAAGGACAGTTTTCAGGAGATAGATATAGCAGGCGTGGTTATGCCTATAACAAAGCACAGCTTTATAGTTAAGGATGTTCATCAGCTTGCGGATACGATAAGAAGGGCATTTAAGATTGCCAAGACCGGAAGACCGGGTCCCGTACTTGTTGATGTAACAAAGGATGTTACGGCAAACGTAGCAGATTACGAGGCAAAGGCACCGGAAACTATCGAAAGAATTACAAACACAATCAAAGCAGAAGATTTAGAGCAGGCTGTTAAGCTTATAGATAAATCAGAGAAGCCGTTTATTATTGTCGGCGGTGGTGTAATTGCCGCAGATGCTTCGGCAGAATTAAAGAAGCTGGCTGATAAGATAGATGCACCTGTATGTGATACTCTTATGGGTAAGGGTGCATTTGACGGAACAAACGAAAGATATACCGGTATGATCGGTATGCACGGTACAAAGGTTTCTAACTTTGCTGTTAATAAAGCGGATCTTGTGATTGTTGTAGGTGCAAGATTCTCTGACAGAGTTATCGGAGATGCTAAGAAGTTTGCCGCAAATGCAAAAATCTTACAGCTTGATGTAGATGCGGCAGAGGTAGATAAGAACGTTGTTGTTGATGCAAGCGTTATCGGTGATGCAAAAGAAGTTCTTAAGATGATTTCTTCAAGAATAAAGACATCAAAGAAGCCTGAGTGGAAGAAAGAAATTGAAGAGTTAAAGGAAACATATCCTGACCATGCTGATTTGAATGCTTTCTCAGGTCCGGCTATCATCAATAAGATATATGAAGTTACAAAAGGTAAAGCAACCATCACAACCGATGTAGGACAGCATCAGATGTGGGCTGCTCAGTACTATAAATATTCAAAACCAAGACAGTTTCTTTCGTCAGGCGGACTCGGTACCATGGGCTACGGTGTCGGCGCATGTATCGGAGCAAAGGTCGGAGAACCTGAAAATGTAACTATAAACATTGCGGGTGACGGCTGCTTCAGAATGAATATGAATGAGATAGCAACAGCTGCAAGATATAACATACCTATAATTCAGGTTGTTATAAATAACCATGTACTTGGTATGGTTAGACAGTGGCAGACTCTTTTCTACGGAGAGAGATATTCAAATACCGTTCTTGAAGACAATGTTGATTTTGTTAAGGTTGCAGAGGCACTCGGAGCAAAGGGTGTCAGAGCTACAAACTTAAATGAGTTTGAAAATGCGCTTAAAGATGCTATCAAGCTTGGCAAGCCTGTAGTTATCGATTGTATTATCGATAAGGATGATAAGGTATGGCCTATGGTTCCGGCAGGAGCACCGCTTGATACATGTTTTGACCAGCAGGATTTAGATAATAAGGATAAATAATGGGAGGATTATTAATATGTCAAGAGTATTTAATTTTTCAGCAGGACCTTCAGTATTACCTGAGGTTGTTTTACAGCAGGCAGCAGATGAGATGATGGATTATCAGGGCTCAGGAATGAGCGTTATGGAGATGAGCCATCGTTCAAAGGTTTATGACAACATTATTAAGGAAGCAGAGAAGGACTTAAGAGACCTTATGGATATACCTGATAATTACAAGGTACTTTTCCTTCAGGGTGGCGCTTCACAGCAGTTTGCGGCTATACCTATGAACCTTATGAAAAACGGTGTTGCTGATTATATCATAACAGGTCAGTGGGCTAAGAAAGCTTATGAGGAAGCTAAGAAGTATCTTAAGGCTAACGCAATAGCTTCATCGGCTGACAAGACATTTTCATATATACCTGATTGCTCGGATCTTCCTATTTCAGAGGATGCTGACTATGTATATATATGTCACAACAATACAATTTACGGAACAGCTTATAAGACACTTCCAAATACGAAGGGTAAGATTCTTGTAGCTGATATGTCTTCAGACATTCTTTCACAGCCTGTAAACGTAAGTGATTACGGCTTAATCTACTTCGGTGTTCAGAAGAACGTAGGACCTGCGGGTGTAGTAGTTGTTATCATCAGAGAAGACTTAATCAGAGACGATGTTCCTGAGTTCTGTCCTACAATGCTTAAGTATAAGACTCAGGCAGACAATGATTCTCTTTACAATACACCTCCTTGCTACGGAATTTATATTTGCGGACTTGTATTTAAGTGGGTTAAGGAGATGGGCGGTCTTGCAGCAATGAAGGCTCACAATGAGAAGAAAGCAGCAATCCTTTACGATTTCCTTGATTCTTCAAAGATGTTCAAGGGAACAGTTGAGAAGAAGGATCGTTCACTTATGAATGTACCTTTCGTAACAGGAAACGAAGAGCTTGACGCTAAGTTCGTTAAGGAAGCAACAGCAGCAGGTTTTGTAAACCTTAAGGGACATAGAAGCGTAGGTGGTATGCGTGCATCTATCTACAACGCAATGCCAATCGAAGGTGTTGAGAAGCTTGTTGCATTTATGAAGAAGTTTGAGGAGGAGAATGCATAATGGTAAAGGTTAATTGCTTAAATCCGATTGCCGATTGCGGAATGAGTTTATTTTCGGATAAATATGAGAAAGTTGATAATTTTGCTGATGCGGATGCTGTACTTGTAAGAAGTGCAGCTATGCATGATATGGAGCTTTCAGATAAGCTTCTTGCCGTAGCACGAGCAGGTGCAGGTGTAAACAATATCCCACTTGATAAGTGTGCTGAAAAGGGTATTGTTGTATTTAATACGCCGGGCGCAAACGCTAACGGTGTTAAGGAGCTTGTTATCGCAGGCCTTTTACTTGCATCAAGAGACCTTATGGGCGGATATAACTGGGTTAAGGCCAATGCTTCTGACGAGAATATCGGTAAGGCAGTTGAGAAGCAGAAGTCACAGTATGCCGGAAACGAAGTAATGGGTAAGAAGCTCGGTGTTATCGGTCTTGGTGCTATCGGTGCCAAGGTTGCAAATATCGGTTTCAGACTCGGTATGGAAGTTTACGGATACGATCCATATGTTTCCGTAGATGCAGCTTGGAGACTTTCAAGTCATGTTAAGCATATTACAAATGTTGAAGACATATATAAAGAGTGTGATTATATCACTGTTCATGTACCTGCTCTTGATTCAACAAAGGGCATGATTAACAAGGATGCATTTGCTCTTATGAAGGACGGAGTTAAGATTCTTAACTTTGCAAGAGATATCCTTGTAAATGATGATGATATGATTGAAGCTCTTGCATCAGGAAAGGTAGCTAAGTATGTTACCGATTTCCCTAATGCTAAGATTGCAGGTGTTGATAATGTTATCACACTTCCTCACCTTGGAGCATCAACAGCTGAGTCAGAGGATAATTGCGCAATTATGGCTGTTAAGCAGATTATGGAATTTATCGAAAACGGTAATATAAAGAATTCCGTAAATTATCCGGCAATTGATGCAGGTGTTTGTGCCAGTGCTTCAAGAATTACAGTTTGCCACAAGAATATCCCTAATATGCTTACTCAGTTTACCGGAGCGTTTTCCGCAAAGGGCATTAACGTAACCGATATGGTTAGTAAGTCAAGAGGAGATTGGGCATATACAATTCTTGACGTTTCCGAAAAGGCAGATGATGAGATTGCAGCAACAATCAGCGCAATCGATGGTGTTGTTAAAGTAAGAATCGTAAAATAGTAAGTCATCTGTTTTAGAAAGGATATGATTGATATGAGTGAAAAATTAAAAGTTGGTATCCTTGGCGGTACCGGTATGGTAGGACAGAGATTTATTTCTCTTTTGGAAAATCACCCTTGGTTTGAGGTTGTTACTATTGCCGCAAGTCCAAGAAGTGCAGGAAAGACTTACGAAGAGGCTGTAGGCGGAAGATGGAAGATGGATACTCCGATGCCTGAGGCTGTAAAGAATATAATTGTTCATAATGTAAATGAAGTTGAGGAAGTTGCTAAGACTGTTGACTTTGTTTTCAGTGCTGTAGATATGTCTAAGGATGAGATTAAGGCTATCGAGGAGGCCTATGCAAAGACTGAGACTCCTGTTGTTTCAAACAACAGTGCTCACCGTTGGACTCCTGATGTACCTATGGTTGTGCCTGAAATTAATCCTGAACATATGAAGGTAATCGAGTTCCAGAAGAAGAGACTTGGTACAACAAGAGGTTTTGTTGCTGTTAAACCTAACTGCTCAATTCAAAGTTATGCACCTGTTCTTACCGCTTGGAAAGAGTTTGAGCCATACGAGGTTGTTGCTACAACTTACCAGGCTATTTCGGGTGCAGGTAAGACTTTTGCGGACTGGCCTGAGATGGTTGGAAATATAATTCCATACATCGGCGGTGAGGAAGAGAAGTCAGAAAAAGAGCCTTTAAGAATCTGGGGTGAGATTAAGGACGGTGTTATCGTTCCTGCAGAGTCACCTAAGATTACATGTCAGTGTATAAGAGTACCTGTTCTTAACGGTCATACTGCAGCTGTATTTGTTAAGTTTAAGAAGAATCCTACTAAGGAACAGCTTATTCAGAAGCTCGTTGAGTTTAAGGGTGTTCCTCAGGAGCTTGAGCTTCCGAGTGCACCAAAGCAGTTTATCCAGTATCTTGAGGATGATAACAGACCTCAGGTTTCTCTTGATGTGGATTACGAAAACGGAATGGGTGTTTCAGTAGGTCGTATCCGTGAGGATTCAATCTATGATTGGAAGTTCGTAGGACTTTCACACAATACCGTAAGAGGTGCTGCGGGCGGAGCTGTTCTTTGCGCAGAGCTCCTTAAAGCACAAGGATATATTACAAAGAAATAAATATGCGAGTTTGGTCGGTTATATAGATTGGTATAACTGCCTGATTAGACTTACTGAGGGTGCTTGTTGTATATAGGTCTTTAAATGACACGTTCTCACTCGGATTTCGACGTAAGCCTACTAAACTCAAAATAATTAAGATATGACATCATTTTACATAAATGTAAATGATGTCATATCTTTTTATTTTTCGTTAAGTAGCCACGTCTCAATACGGTCCTATAAAGACCTATATACAACTTAGCACCCATTTGATGTTATGAACAGGCAGTTACACCTCTATATAACCGACACGCTTCGCGTGTGAAACTACTTCAGAAGCTTTTTGGTCAGAATAATACGTGGGTTCGAGCCTTATATTGAAACATACAGATTGAACAGAGGTAAGTTGGGATTTAGTCCGTATATTTTATAAAGCTGTACGGACTAAAAAGAGGGAGTTGCGGATTTAGTCCGCATATTTTTGAGGGATGTACGGACTAAAAAGAGGGAGTTGCGGATTTAGTCCGTATATTTTATAAAGCTATACGGACTAAAAAGAGGGAGTTGCGGATTTAGTCCGTATATTTTTGAGGGATGTACGGACTAAAAAGAGAAAGTTGCGGATTTAGTCTGCATATTTTATAAAGCTGTACGGACTAAATAAAGGTAAGTTAGTATTTAGTCTGTATATCATTTATTGATCAAGATGAATGATATAATATTAACCATGCATTAATGCTTGTGAGACACTCGCAAAATGGGTGTTTATATATGTATGATATTATAGACATAAAAAAGAGACGAGCAAGCTTTTCAAATCCGAAGACTCTACTCAGTAAAAGAACCCGTCAACTTTTTGTGTTATATGAATATTAATATGAAAACTAATATGAAAAGTCAAGTTAGTAATAATATATACTCATATTAAACGTAATATCTGCATTTAAGGTGAAATAATAATGTTTTATTATATGAATTGTGATATAATATTTGCGTAAATCTGAGATATATAATAGATGATTAAACCTTCGGGTTTGATTATAAATTTTTATTTTCAAGGAGAGTGCTGTTTGAAGAAGTACAACACATTGGAGACTGTGGCATAACCGGGAGGTTTGCTTACAGTTAAAACAAACCTCCCGCTTAATAGCAACTTTAGGTCGTTAGTTTTTCAGGAGGGTGCAAGATGTCCTGTGGACATCTGTTCTGCGCCGAACGGAGTGGAATGGAGAAATAAACAATGAATAAAAATGACTACATAATTCGTTTGGAAGAAAAGAAGGATTACAGAGAAGTTGAAAATCTTGTCAGGGAATCGTTTTGGAACGTGTATCGACCGGGATGCAGCGAGCACTATGTGATTCATGTGCTTCGTGATGATCCTGCATTTGTTCCCGAACTTGATTTTGTCATGGTAAAGGATGGCAGACTGATTGGACAGAATATGTTTATGAGGACTGTTATTGATGCTGATGACGGAAGAAAGATTGACGTTCTTACTATGGGACCGATTGGAATTATTCCGGAACTTAAGCGTAAGGGCTATGGTAAAAGCCTGCTGGATTACTCTATAAATAAGGCAAAAGAGCTTGGCTTTGGTGCTGTTTTATTTGAGGGTAATATTGATTTTTACGGCAAGAGCGGATTTGACTTTTCAAGTAAATTCGGTATCAGATATCATGATTTACCGGAAGATGCTGACGCATCATTCTTCCTGTGTAAGGAACTGATATCGGGATATCTTGACGGTATCACCGGTGTATATCAGACTCCGCAGGGATATTACGTGAGTGATGAAGCTGTGGATGATTTTGATAAGAACTTTCCGTTTAAGGAAAAGTTAAAGCTTCCGGGACAGATATTCTAAACGAAAAAACTCAGAGCGGAGAAATACTGTTTCCCGCTCTGGGTAATTTTATTTATTGGGTGATATTGGTAAGTTTTTAGAATTGGTACATTATAATAAATTTGTTGAGGTAAATATATATGAATATTTTGGTTACGAATGATGATGGAATAGACTCAATCGGGATTGTTAAGCTGGCTAAAGCCGCAAAGAAATTCGGAAATGTATGGGTTGTTGCACCTGACGGACAAAGAAGCTGTATATCGCATAGTTTGACATACGGTAGACCGATAAGGCTTACAAGATGTGATTTCCCTGTAGAAGGAGTAGAGGCTTATAAAAGCAACGGTACACCTGCAGATATCGCACGTGTTTGTGCGGCAGGTTTTTTGAAAGATAAGGTTGATGTAATACTTGCCGGTATAAATGACGGATATAATATTTCAAGAGATATTCAGTATTCCGGAACTGTTGCGGCAGCTATGGAGGCATCTTTGTTTGGCATTCATGCAATCGCTTTTTCACAGGGTTCATATGAATTCGGAGATGTAGTGGATAAATATCTTGACGGAATTATTGAAGAATGCATAAATAAGCCTTTGGATGTTAATAAGATTTGGAATGTTAATTTTCCTGCGTGTAAACTTGAGGATTGCAAAGGTATAAAAAGAGACTGTAAAGTTTCCACGGATACTTTTTATGATGACGGATATTCCGAAGAGCAGGTTGAAGAGGGAGTTTACGACTACAACATTATCCAAAAGAGAATCTGGGAGGCTGAAGAGGGCAGTGATTTGGCTGCTGTAATTGATAATTATATTTCGATTGGGGTAGTAAATAATATCGGATGAATATATGATATAATAGTTTTGTTGTGTAAAGCTTTTGGTTAAAAAACGAGTATGAAGAATCGGAATTTGAGGAGAAAAAGTAAATGGAGATGAACAAAAAGATACCTCAGCTGCACATTTATGCCAATGACCGGAATGTTTTCAAAGATGTCGTCCGGCGGTGACGGCCTCGGCGGAAGACTCGCTCTTGTTGCGTGGTGTGTGTATTTCCTCCCAATCGGAATCCTTTCTTTTTTTTATTTCAAAAAAAGATGAAATAAGAATTCAACGATGAAAATAAGTGAAAAGACTAACAAAAGTCAGAAATCACTGAAAATGTTAGTCCTTCAAGAAGAATTTAACAATAAAAATAAGTAAAAAGTCTACATAAGACTAACAAAAATCAGAAATACATTAAAAATGTTAGTTCTACAGGATAAAACAACGATGAAATTAATCGTCACCATCATGCATGATAACTGATCAAAAAAAATCAAAAAAATATCAAGAAAAACCATACGAAAAACTTTCGCCAAAACTATCCAAGTGACTATCAAAAAATCTATCAAAAAATCAATCGAAAAAAGTAGCGTAAAAATAGCGTAATAATGCATTTTATGGTTGTTTAAGACAAACTTTTGTGTTATAATAACAATATTTTAGTGGATAAATATTTTCGGGAGGCACATTTCAATGAAAAAGTTGATTTTAGTTACATCACCACCTGCTTGCGGCAAGACATTTATATCAAAAAAACTTGCTAAAGCACTTACAAATTGCGTATATTTGGACAAGGATACCTTGATTGTTTTATCAAAGCAAATTTTCAAGGTTGCGGGTGAGGAATATAACAGATCATCGGATTTTTTCCAAAGAGAAATCAGAGATTACGAATACTATGCGGTTTTGGATATAGCTTTCGAAGCGCTTGATTATAACGATACCGTTCTTATCAATGCTCCTTTTACGGACGAGATAAGAGATAATGAATATCTTGCCAAGTTAAGAGCTAAGCTTGCTGAAAAGGATGCGGAGCTTTTTGTTGTCTGGGTACATACCGATATTGAAGTTGCACATCAGAGAATGATTAAGCGTGCTTCCGACAGAGATGCATGGAAGCTTGAACACTGGGATGAGTATGTGGCTACTCAGAATTTCAAGCAGCCTGATAACATACCTGATTTATTTGTATTCAATAATTCTTCTGAAGAAGATTATAAGAAATCAATTGACGCAGCAGTAAAGGCAATCAGAGGTTAAGAATATGGCAGTTGTAAAACCCTTCTCGGCGTACAGACCGAGAACCGATATAGTAGATAAGGTTGCGGCACTTCCTTATGATGTATATAACAGAAAAGAAGCCAAGGAAGCTGTTGCCGGAAATCCGTTATCATTTTTAAGAATTGACAGGGCAGAGACTGCCTTTGATGATGATATGGATATGTATTCTCCTGTTGTTTATGCAAAAGCAAAAGAGCTTTTGGACGGGATGATTGACAGAGGAGAGTATGTAAAAGAGGACAAGCCGGTTTATTATATATACGAGCTTGTTATGGATGGTCGTGCGCAGACCGGAATAGTTGCATGTGCATCCATAGATGATTATATTGACGGCGTAATTAAGAAACATGAAAATACAAGAGAAGAAAAAGAAATAGACAGAATTACTCATGTAGATACCTGCAATGCACAGACAGGTCCTATCTTCCTTGCATATCGTGCAAAGGATTCCATTGATGCTGTTGTGGAAAAGGTAAAAAGCGGTAAGCCTGTTTATTCGTTTGTTTCGGACGACGGTATAGGTCATTCGGTATGGATTATATCGGATGATAAAGATATTGATACCATAAAAGAAGAATTTGAAAAGTTATCGGATATTTATATTGCGGACGGACATCACAGAGCAGCTTCGGCTGTAAAGGTGGGAATTAAAAGAAGAAATGAAAATCCGGATGCCGATTACAGAGAGTCGGATTATTTCCTTTCGGTTTTGTTCCCTCATAATCAGCTTAAGATTCTTCCGTATAACAGAGTTATTAAGGACCTGAACGGATATACCGAGGAAGAATTCTTTGAAAAGATAAAAGATAAGTTTGATATAGAGGAAAAATCAGATAAGTACCAGCCGGAAGAAAAGTGTACTTTCGGAATGTATATTTCAGGTAAATGGTACAAGCTTACAGCTAAACAGGACATAAGAGTTGATGATCCTGTGCTTGGACTTGATGTTTCGATTTTACAAAACAATTTGCTTGATCCTATTCTTGGAATAAAGGATCCGAGAGTCGATAAGAGGATTGATTTTGTCGGAGGAATAAGAGGTCTTTCGGAACTTGAAAAGAGAGCAGAGTCAGATATGAAGATAGCTTTTTCTATGTATCCGACTTCGATAGACGAGCTTTTTTCCGTGGCGGATGCGAAGCTTTTGATGCCGCCTAAATCTACATGGTTTGAACCAAAGTTAAGGAGTGGAATTTTTATCCACAAACTTTAAGGGGGATGAATAAATGTCCAAAAGAAAAGAGGTATTTGCTATAAACTGGATGGAGGTTGATGCACTTGTTAAGGGAGTACATAACAATCCGCATCATATCCTCGGAATGCATGAATGTATAGACGATTTATATATTAATGCATATCTTCCGGGTGCGAAAGTAGTAAGTGCCATAGACACGACTACACGTAAGAAATACACCTTGGTGTCTGACAGAGTAGAAGGATTTTATTCTGTTGTTATTAAAAATAAAAAGAGATTTGATTATAAACTGGATGTCAAGTTTAATGACGGTCAGGAGATAACCTATATTGATCCGTATATATTTGAATCGGTAATCGATCCTATAGATATAAGCCTTTTTAACGAGGGCGAGCATTATAATATCTATGAAAAGATGGGTGCTCATCCTATGGTTGTTGACGGAATAGAGGGAGTTTTGTTTGCTGTTTGGGCTCCTAATGCCGACAGAGTTTCCGTTGTAGGAAATTTCAATAATTGGGACGGAAGACGTCATCCGATGAGAAAGCTTGATTATTCGGGAATATTTGAATTATTTATTCCGGGAAAACTTGTCGGAGAAATATACAAATACGAGATACAGGCAAAGTCGGGCAAAGTATTTATGAAGAGCGATCCTTATGCTTTTTCAAGTGAAGTAAGACCTGCCAATGCATCAAAGATTGTTGATTTGTCTTATAAGTGGAAGGACAGTAAGTGGGTTAGCGAGAGAGAAGAAAATAATTCTTTCTCAAAGCCGATGTCTATATATGAGATGCATATAGGCTCATGGAAGAGACCGGAAGACGGCAGAGAGTTTTATAATTACAGGGATATTGCAACAAGACTTGCGGACTACCTTGTTGAAATGAATTACAACTATGTGGAACTCATGCCTATTATGGAACATCCTTATGATCCTTCATGGGGTTATCAGGTAACCGGTTATTATGCTCCTACATCAAGATACGGTGAGCCGACCGATTTTATGTATTTTGTCGATTATCTTCACAGTAAGGGTATAGGTGTTATAATTGACTGGGTTCCTGCACATTTCCCTAAGGATGAGCATGGTCTCGGAAGATTTGACGGAACACCGTTGTATGAATGTGAAGACCCAAGACGCGGCGAGCATCCGCATTGGGGAACCTATATATTTAACTACGGTAGAAATGAGGTTAAGAATTTCCTTATTTCAAATGCTCTTTATTGGGCAGATAAATATCATATAGATGGTATTCGTATGGATGCCGTGGCTTCCATGCTTTATCTTGATTATGGAAGAACAGACGGACAGTGGCTGCCAAATGTCTATGGCGGAAATGAAAACCTTGAAGCTATAGAACTCATAAAAAAATTGAATAAAAAAATGCATGAGCTTCATAAAGGGGTTCTTATGATTGCTGAGGAGTCAACCGCTTGGCCTATGATGACACATTCTTCGGATGAGGGTGGACTTGGATTTGACTACAAGTGGAATATGGGCTGGATGAATGACTTCTTAAGTTACATTAAGTATGATCCGCTTTACAGAAAGTATCATCATAATAATCTTACTTTCAGCATGGTTTATGCATACAGCGAGAACTTTATACTTGTGCTTTCTCACGATGAGGTTGTTCACGAAAAGGGTTCAATGATTGAAAAAATGCCGGGCGGATATGAGGACAAGTTCTCTAATTTAAGAGTTGCTTACGGCTATATGATGACTCATCCGGGTAAAAAACTCTTATTTATGGGACAGGAGTTTGCCCAGTTTACCGAGTTTAATGAGTCAAGTGAAATTGACTGGTCTTTATTTGAGTTTGATGCTCATGTATATATGCAGGGTTATGTCAAAGAGCTTAATAAGCTTTATGAAACAGAACCGGCTTTGTATGAGCTTGACAATAAACCTGAAGGCTTCGAGTGGATAAATTGCAACAGTGCAAACACAAGTCTTTTATCTTTTATGAGAAAAGGAAATGATCCAAAAGATACATTGGTTATCATATGTAACTTTACACCTATAGTTCATAAGAGCTATAAGCTTGCTACACCATCAGGTGGAAAATGGCAGGAGATTTTCTCGAGTGATAATGCTAAATTCGGCGGTGAAGGAAGAAATAACAAAACCGCAAAGCAGGCAAAGAAGGCAGAATGTGACGGACAGGAGCATTATATTTCCGTAACCGTTCCACCTTTGTCGATTACGGTTTTTAAGAAGAAAATCGAAAAGTAAAATATAATTTAACATTAAATATTTAGGCGGCAAAGCGGGGATTACGTCTTGATAATTTCTGCATTGTCGCCTTTGTAACGAAATTAAAATAAGGAGAACAATCTATGTTTCTGACAGATATGGACAATGCAAACATGCTTGATGAGTATCTTGATAAAATCACAAAATGGCTGTTGGATAAGTGCCTGGCGATTATAACAATGCTTGTTTTTTTATTTATCGCATTTAAGGTTGCAAAGCTCATATTAAAGATTATTAAGCGTTCGTTTGAAAGATCAAAACTTGACAGCAGTGTGTCGGGATTTTTGCTTTCTCTTATAAGAATAGCGGTTTATTCGATTATAATTATTATGGCTGCGGCCATGGTAGGTTTTCAGGTTACATCGCTTGTAACTATTCTCGGTACCGCAGGATTGGCTATCGGTCTTGCACTTCAGGGAAGTCTTGCGAATTTTGCCGGTGGCGTGCTTATCCTTATTATGAAACCTTTTAAGGTCGGTGACTATATCGTTGAAAATGATAAAAAGTGCGAAGGTACGGTAGAATCGATTGATATTTTTTATACAAAGCTTCGAACTTATGACAACAAACAAATAGTTATTCCTAACGGAAATATAACCAATAATTCTATTACAAACGTAACTTCAAATAATTGTCGAATGTTGGATTTGTCCGTTAACATTTCATATAAGCAGGATATAAAAGAAGCTAAAGAAGTTCTTACTGCTATGCTTGAAAAATCACAGTACAGACTTAAAGACAGGGATGTGACGGTATTTGTTGATTCGCTTGGAGAAAGCGGTATAAAGCTTGGCGTAAGATGCTGGGTTTCCATTGCGGATTATTGGAATGCAAAGTGGGAAATAACGGAAAATATCAAGAATACATTTGATGAACATGGTATCGAGATTCCGTATAATCAGCTTGATGTTCACTTGGATAAAAACAGTTGATTTGTTACGGTTGACAGTTTAAAAAAGATGATTAAAATAATTATGAATAAATAATAATATAAATGTCATGAAATAAGGAGGAATTAAAAAATGACAAAGATAGATATATTGTCCGGATTTTTGGGAGCGGGAAAGACAACACTTATTAAAAAGCTTATTGATCAGGCTTTTTCGGGCGAGAAGCTTGTATTGATTGAGAATGAATTCGGAGAGATAGGAATTGACGGCGGCTTTCTTAAGGAAGCCGGAGTTGAAATAACCGAGATGAATTCAGGATGCATTTGCTGTTCTTTGGTCGGTGATTTCGGTGAGGCGTTAAAGAAAGTAATAGATGAATTTGCACCTGACAGAGTAATTATTGAGCCATCGGGTGTCGGAAAACTTTCCGATGTTATGAAGGCTGTTGAAGATGTTAAGGAGCATGCAGAGGTTGTTATTAACAGCGCTACAACCGTTGTAGATGTTCAAAAGTGTAAAATGTACATGAAGAATTTCGGTGAGTTCTTTAATAATCAGGTTGAAAGCGCGGGAACAATCGTATTAAGCCGTACACAAAATGTTGATGAGAAGAAAATCAATGATACCGTAGCTCTTTTAAGAGAGCATAATAAGGATTGTGCTATAATTACAACTCCTTGGGATGATATTGACGGTAAGGTTATTCTTGATGCCATGGAGCACTCAAATACTCTTGAAGCATTTATAGAGTCGCTTGAGCATGATGAGCATGAACATCACCATGACCATGACGAAGATGAGCATGAGCATGAACATCACCACGACCATGATGAGGACGAGCACGAGCATCATCATGACCATGACGAAGATGAGCATGAGCATCATCACGAGCACGGCGAGGGATGTAAGTGCGGATGTCACCATGATCATGACGGACATCACCACCATCATGCTGATGATGTATTTACAAGCTGGGGTAAGGAAACGGCTAAGAAATTTGATGATAATGACATGAAGGAAATTCTTGAGGAACTCGCATATGAGTCTGATAAGTACGGAATAGTTCTTCGTGCCAAGGGTATAGTTGCAAGTACCGGAAATGATTGGATTTATTTTGATCTTGTTCCGGGTGAATATGAGATTAGAAAAGGAAAACCTGATTATACGGGTAAGCTTTGTGTAATCGGAAGCGAGCTTAAAGAAGATTTACTTACTGAATTGTTTAAGCTGTAGAAAGGATTATTACTATGAAAAAACAGGAACAGATTGAAGAAATACCTATTTATATGTTTCTTGGATTTTTGGAAAGCGGAAAGACTACATTTGCTAAGGAAACGCTTATCGACCGTAATTTTACCGAGGGAGAGCCTACATTGCTTCTTGTTTGTGAAGACGGAATAGAAGAGTATGATGTAGAGGACCTTAAAAAGAGAAACATTTTTGTTGAGTATATTGATGATGAAGATATTTCGACTGAGCATTTGCTTGATTTGCAGGACAGATATCAGCCGACAAGAGTTATGATTGAATATAACGGAACATGGAAGATGGATAAGCTGTTTTCCGTAAGAGTTCCTAAGGGTTGGACTATTGTTCAGGTTATAACTTTTGTTGATGCTCAGACATTTGATGTTTATATCGCAAATATGAAGGCTATGATGATGGAACAGCTTTCAACCGCCGATATGATCATCTTTAACAGATGTGATGAAAATACAAAGAAAGCCGAATACAGAAGAAGTCTTCGTGCCGTAAACAGAAGAGCTCAGGTTATATTTGAAAACAAGGATGGGCTTGCAGAGGTTGGAGATGATGAGGTATTTCTTCCGTATGACATCAATCAGCCTGTTATCGAGCTTGAAGAAGAGGATTTCGGTCTTTTCTATATAGATGCGTGCGATAATCCGGACAAATATGTCGGTAAAAAGGTTCACTTTAAAGCAATGGTTCACAGACCTAAGGAATATAAGGATAATGAGTTTGTTCCCGGAAGGTTTGCAATGACCTGCTGTGCCGATGATATAGCATTTGTCGGATTTAAGGCTTATTATCAGGGCGCAAAGAATTTAAAAGACAGACAATGGGTTATGGTTACAGGAGAAATCGGAAAAGAATTTTATCCTGAAT
>JAFSZR010000067.1 GCA_017459135.1 Lachnospiraceae bacterium
ACGTTGTACTTGCCTGAAGACTATCGAAAATTATATATGCTTAAGACTGATGATTCTTGGCATTCTAGAGTTGTGTGTGATTTTATAGCTGGAATGACAGATAGATATGCACTTGAGTTTTATGGAAGATTATTTTCGGAAAATCCTCAAACTATTTTTAAACCATTATAAATATTTAAAAATAGTTTTATTATTTGATTTTTAAAATAAAATTTGTATAGACGATACATTAATAGTTAAGTTTAATATTTAAAGTAATTTAGTTATGTAGTGATTTATAAGTTATTAAAAGCTACCTCAAATTGAAAGGTAGCTTTTTTGCTGTATATAATAGTTTCAAAAAATAAAAAACATTACAAATAGGGGACTGTCAAGATAAGTGTGTAAGTTTTTTATCATAACCGGTGGCCATTACGGCCGCCGGTTATTTTTGTCTTAAAATGATTCATATTTCATGATGCTTTTCTGCATCTTATTATCAGTAGAAAGCTGATTCCGGACAAGCGCCCAGTTGGAAACAGGGCGTTCGTTCCATTTCTTGTATTGGACTTAGAAATGCCAGACTTAACTTCAGACAGCAGGAGCCGACTCATATTATGGAGAACATTGTTTATAATGAACTGCTTGTGCGTGGTTACAATGTAGATGTTGGTATTGTGGATGTATTTGCAAAGAATAGTGAGGGAAAGAGAGTTCATAAGCAGTTAGAGGTTGATTTTGTAGTAAACCAGAGCAGTCAGAGATATTACATTCAAGTGGCTTATGACATGACTTCTGAGGAGAAGCAAACACAGGAACTTAATTCACTCCGAAATATTCCGGATTCATTTAAGAAGATTGTTATAGTAAATGGAACAAAAAAGCCTTGGAGAAATGAGGAAGGCTTTGTGATTATGGGCATGAAATATTTTCTGCTTAATGAGGATAGTTTGGAGTTTTAGTGAAGTTATCCATGATATGTTTAAATAATATTTATATATTTAAAACTCAGATTTCAACAATAAAGCATATCCAATTTTTATCGTCACGTTCTATACAATTTACACTTATATATCCATTATGTTTTTCTAACTGCTTTTTTAAGAAATATAAACCAAGACCATGAGATAATCCATCCATTTTTGAAGATGTATGTTTTGTGGAAAATCCGTATTCAAATAATTTATTTAGCTTGCCAATTGATAATTTCTCGTCAATAGGATTTCTTATCTTAATTGAAGTTCTTTCGTCATCGGATGTTATTTGAACATAAATATTATCTTCTGGCTTACAGGCTTCAATTGCGTTTTGTAAAAGGATATTTGCATAATCTGTAAGTTCTGTTTCTGAAGCCTTACTATTTATTGTGGAAGTTGCAACATCAAATGAAACTATTATGCCTTCCTGTTCTGCGCGTAATGCTTGATTGTAGAGTGCAGCAGCAAGTAAAGGCATATTTATTTTAAGTAGGGGGTATGCACGAAGAGGCTTACTGTAAATATTTGAATATCTTTGCAATGCATTAACAAGTTCATCATAGGTGGAGCAAGTGCTTGGCAATTGTTCAAGATTTTGAAGTCTGTTTGAAAACTCATGCTGACTATTGCGTATATCATTTATCAGAGATTCATATATTGGCAGATTTTTATTGTATGAGATAAGCTCCAGATTTTTTCTGGTTATTTCATTATCATAATAAAGTATGCATGTATTTGAAAGCATTAAAAGGAGAATCACAAAAATAATTATAAAGGTATTATCATATAGTTTTGAAAGATCATATTTAAAGTATAATAATATCAGCATTAAAATAATATATGAATATAAGAGTAAAGATTTATACATAAATCTTGCCTGTATTATTAGATTAAAAATATGTTTTATTTTAGTAAATGATAGTAAAATTATGGCTATAGATAATGTAATAAGGTTCCCAATAACACCACTAAAATCATCTGATATATTTATTTCTTTAGGTAAAATTACAACCATTAATAAAGCGGCTGTAAATTGAAAGGCAAATATGAGCAATAATGTTATGAACGATAAAAATATACCTTGATTCCAATTTGAAGCTACAAACAAAGAGATATATAGTATACATACAGCTTGAGAAAAAAATAAAGATATAATAGGTTGTACAGAAAAAAATGTGTTAAAAGAAACAGTTACGATAAGAAATATAAAATCAATTATCGTTGGCTTTAGGCTTTTGTTTGATAATTTATGAGATATAAAGTAAATACTCAAGAATTCTAGTGCTGTGATGATCGAACTCAATATCATATTTTCCCTCCGTTTTTTGAATCAAATATTAAGATTTGATTTATATGCTCTTCCTATTGGAATAACAAAAGAGTTAATATTCACACACATATTTGTTTTATCAATATGTGTTATTTTTTTTTCATTGATTATGTAGCGTTTATGTACTTGTATAAAATCACAACCTAAAACTGTAAGAATGCTGCCAAGATTATATTCACGTGTGGTAAGTGAGTCATTTTCCAAATAAATCACAAGTGTGTGTCCTTTTGATTCTATATAATTAATATTTGTTAAAGAAATATTGTGGTGAATACGGCAACAATCACAAATGTCAAATGTGCTTTCAAGATATCCGGTAATGAGCATTTGCTCTAATTGATTGATAATGTCTTGATATCTATATGGCTTGGCAATGTAATTGTAACAGTGATAATTAGACAAGGCAAATCCGCCTTCATCAGATATAGCGGTCAAAAATAAAATTGGCGTTTTATAATATAGAGGAAAAGTTCTTAGTTTCTCTGCCAATAAAAAACCGTCTCTATTACCTTTTTCTTTGGATAATTGTACATCGAAAAGAAATAGAGTATAAGGGTTTTCTTGGATTGAATTTGTTATCCTGTCAAGGGCATTGTTATATGTATAACTTGATTCTGTTTCCCATGTAGGGTAATGTGAATTGATTGCTTTGTTAAGATTGTTGTTTTGACTGATATCATCTTCTACAATTAAAATATGTTGCTTCATATCAACTGCCCTCTATTAAAATAATTTTCATATAGTATAACAAAAAAACAAATTTATAACAATATTTCTAATAATAGAAAAATGTCGTTTGAGGTGTAAGTTTTGTCGTTCGTGACGTTTTATGCATATTATATGGAATGAATTAAATTTATGATGTATAAATACAAAGAAGGTCATGGTAAAAATGAAATGTAAGAAAAGGAGAAAAATAAATGGTTTTTAAATATAAAAGGCATCCAGGAACAAAAGGAAGTGAGACGATAGTTACGATAATTCATGCTTTTATGATTTTGGGTATAGGAATCTTGGGACTTTATATTTCCAAGCAGATATATGAAGAGGATACGGGATTTGTTCTTGCGTGGTTTATAACCGCGTTGGTGTATTTTGTTATTTTATGTGTAGTGCAGTTAATAAAATCGGCTGATACTATGTATTCTATGCTTGCTTTTACATATAATCAGAATAAGGGGCTTTATATCTATGATGTGAATGACGACAGCTTTCTTGCAGGCTTTAATTTGATTGATTATAAGATTTATCCTGCAAGAGAGAGTTCTTATTCTTTTATTGACGGATTTTTTTCATCAAATATGGAAAGAAGCCGTCAAAAGCTTGGACAGAATACATTGCTTAAGCAGTTGGATAAACAAAAGGCTTTTGATTATATTCTAAATAATGGTCTGGAAGATAATTACGGGAAAAGAATATACAGTATAAAGGAAGTTACAAAAAAATCAAATTGTATTAAATTAACATATTCCTATTTGACAAATGTACAAAATAATTTTGAAAGGGAAGATGTCATCAGAGTTTATAAAGGTATAAATAATTATAAAGAACTATATGAACTTTTGCTTAAGCTTAAAAATTAGCAGATACAAGAAATAAATTTATAATAAAATCAAGTTGTTTCACTTTGACAAAATAACTTGATTTTTACTTTTTTGATTTATACTATATTTAAAATAGATTGTTTAAAAGGAGAAATCCTTATGTTAAAGCGAGAGTTGTATTTGTCAAAGATAAGAGGCTTTTATGAAAGTGACCTTATAAAAATATTGAACTTACGGGAAAAGATGGAAAGAATAAAGAAACCTTTGATTCTATTATTTTAAGAGATGTCGTAAGTAGGTTGAGCCAAAAGATAATGTTTCTTCTGTTGCATTAAAGGAAAAAATGATATAAAATAGTCGTAAAGATTACACAGGAGGGATTTTACAAATGGGAGCAATTATTTGTGTTGTAGCCATAGTTGCGGTATTGCTGCTTTGGTGGATAGGAACCTACAATGGCATTAAAAGATTAGAAATAAAGGTGAAGGAAGGACTTTCGGGTATAGATGTGGCACTTACAAAAAGATATGATGTGCTTACAAAACTTCTTGAAGTTGTAAAGGGCTACCAGAAGCATGAGAAGGAAATTCTTTCAGAGGTTATAAGACTTAGAAGCGGTATGACCATGCAGGAAAGAAATGCTGTTAATCAGCAGATGGATTCTGCATTCGGAAGAATTAATATGCTTGCGGAAAGTTATCCGGAGCTTAAGTCTTCAAATAATTTTATGCAGCTTCAAAATGCGATTGTAGATACCGAAGAGCATCTTCAGGCTGCAAGAAGATTATACAATGCAAATGTAACAGCTTATAATGAAAAGATAGTAACATTTCCAAACAGCATAGTTGCAGGCTCGATGGGAGCATCCGCTAAGGAGTTCTTTGAGGCAGAGGCGGCTAAAAGACAGGATGTAAAGATGAATTTCTAAGATAAAGGGAATGAATGAGGGGACAGTTCGAAAAAGTAAGAATTGTCCCCTTGTTTATTCCCCTTTTTGTGCTTTTTTTCTTGATATATACGTTATATTGGGGTAAAATATATATTTGTATAACTATGTTTTGCGACAGGCACGATGTTGCCTTTTTCGCAGGTAAGGAAGATAAAAACCATGGCATTAAAGCACGTAATGATAAATGATATAATTGCAGAAAACAATGCGCGAATGCTTAATTTAAAAAAGTATTATCCTTTTTTCGTGCTTAATGAAACCACGTTCTCACAATACAAGGACGGAAAGTTTTCTTTTCTTGATATGGGATATATCACGCTTGCTACCCTAAGATTTTTTATAAATGAAAATAATTTTCATGAAAGGGATATAACCTTTGAAGAATTCGAAGGATTTTTGGCTGAGCTTCTTGAAAGGGATTTTGAGCTTGAAACGGAAGCTGATGAAAAAAAAGAATTAATCGGATATATATTTGATAAATTGAAAAATGACGGGCGGGCATTTGAATTTAAGTTTTACGATCCTGAGGAAAGAAAACCGAGGATAGCGAGAGTAAAGCTTATAGACAGCAGGATAGAAAACGGTCAGGTTTTTTATACGATAACACCCGAGGGTATTGAGTTTTATCTTGATACCAAGGAGGTTAAGGAAGAAAGTAAGATAAATATTTCACAGCTTCTTCTTGAGAAGATGATCACCTCCAATAATTTCAAAGGTGGTATAGATGTCGTAAAGAGAATAAATGCCGAGGTTACACGGATTAAAGAAAAAAAAGAGCAGGTATTAAAGCTCTTATCCATAGATATATTTGAAGGTGAAAAAGCTTATGAAGAATATATGGATACCATAGCAAAATGGTTTAATGATGAGCAAAAGCTTTTTGTGAAAAATAAGGCGCTTGTTGATAAGGCTGTAGAGAAAGCTTCCTACGGTATGAATTCCGAAGAGGGAAAAGTAAACGGCTCAAAAGCTTTTGAAGAAATCAGCCGACTTGAAACAGAGCTTAAACAAACCATATATAATCACAGCCGGCTTATAGCCGAAACCGTTGAGCTTTCGCAGCTTGCTGATAATATCATAAGCAGAGCCAAGTTAAGAAAGCTAAGACCGGTATTTGATTTCGGAAAGAGCTTTGCGGATATTATGGAAAAGGACAGACCTTCTGATATGTCTTATATACTTATGCCGCTTTTTGCACCAAGGCTTGATAAGACATTTTCGGTTAAATCCATAGATAATATTCTTACCTTAAAATCCGATGACGGTAATAAGGGTGAGAAGGTTGAGAAAAAAGAACTTGATCTTGATTTCATGTATGAAGATGAAATCTTAGACCAAAAGATAGGTATGAACTTTGCAAAGCTCTTTTATGAACTTTGTGATCAGCTTGTCAAGTGGAACAGGCTCAGCCTTAAAGAGTTTAACGGCATACTTGAGATAAAATTTAACAAGGAAGTTTATGCAAACAGAGACCTTTACGCATTTTTGGTACATCTGGCAGGTAAGACTGCTTACAATGTAAAAAAAATGTGCGAGAAGCAGGAAACACTGCTTGAGGAAATGGTAGTTACATATATGTCCGAAGAGGACAAGGAAAGATTTAACAATCTTGAATTTACGATAACATTCGGTGATGAATTTGAGATTGAGGGGTACGGATCGACCCTTACGGATATGACATTTGAAAGGAGATTGGGATAATGGAAGACAGAAGTCTGGACAAGGCACTTGATATTTATACGGCACTTATTATCGGAAAAGAAGTATCCCGATCTAATCCCGATACAAGGGAGCTTTATGAGGAATTTTATTCTAACTCGGCAGTATATGATATAACCGTAAGGCTTATGAAAAAGCTTAATTTAAGCATTTATGAGTATAATGAAGCTATATATCTGACTGCCGGAGAAGGAAATAAAATATTCGGATATACCAATGACGACATGAAGCGTCTTTTGGGACTTCGCGTAAACAAGGAGCTTTATGTGGTTTATTTTATCATGTACAACGCGCTTCTTGCTTTTTATCAGGATTCGGCATCCTATCAGGTTAAGGAATTTGTCAAGGCTGAGGATATATTGGACAGCGTAAATGATTATATGCTTAAGTTTATAAATGATTTATCTATTTATTCCATGGATGAGCTGGAGGAAGAAAGCTTCAGGTCGATAGCGCTTTTATGGGATGAGCTTCCTACCGTTACATCGGAGGATAAGGATAAAAACAGAGCTTCACGCGCATCGCGTATGGGCTATATTAAGCTTACATTTAATTTCCTTATAGAGCAGAGGCTTTTTGTAGCTGTTTCGGACAGATACTATCCGACCGACCGCTTCAAGGCAATAGTAGAAAACTACTTTGAAGAGTATAAGGGAAGGATATACGAGATACTGGGAGGTAAAGAAGATGCCTAGTATAAACAGAATCAGGGTAAATAATGTTAAATATAATTTCGGAACTCAGGTTTATGATGATTTCACCATGAGAATGTATGGAAGAAATACTATCTATGATCTTGCAAACGGCGGTGGTAAAAGTGTGCTTATGCTTTTACTTATGCAAAATATGCTGCCTAATTCAACTCTTGATGAAAAGCAGCCTATAGAAAAGCTTTTCAGAGCCGGAAACAACAATACCGTTATACATTCTTTAATTGAGTGGAAGCTTGATAATCCGGAGGATATAGAAGGCTACAGATATATGACTACCGGCTTTTGCGCCAGAAAAGCAAAGGATGCTCAGGATGAAGCCGAAAAGAGCAAGGATGTTGCATCGGTAGAATATTTTAATTATTGTATTTTGTACCGTGAGTTTAATAAAAATGACATAATCAATCTTCCGCTTGCCAGGGACGGAGAGCGTGTGTCCTATAGCGGACTTCGGTCATATCTTAAGGATTTGGAACATAATGATATGAGCCTTAAGGTTATGGTTTTTGACAGAAAGGGAGAGTACCAGAGGTTCATAAGCTCCTACGGCTTGCATGACAGTCAATGGGAAATCATAAGAGGTATCAATAAGACCGAGGGCCATGTAAGAACATATTTCGAGACCAATTACAGAACGACAAGAAAGGTTATAGAAGACCTTTTGATTGAAGAAATAATCGAAAAAGCATTTATGGTAAAGACAAACCTTGAAGACTCGGGAAATGAGTCGATGGCAAGGATGCTTATGGACATAAAGGAACAGCTTACCGTACTTGCAAAGAAGAAAAAGGATATATCAAATTATGATTATCAGATAGAGCTTATAAAGGTGCTTACCGATAAAGTAGATTCTTTTATGGAGCTTTATGAGGAGCAGGATAATTATAAGAGACTCATAGCCGGAATCTATAAGGCGGGAGAAGAATTTGCCGGAAATGATGAAGCTTATATGAAGAGTCTTGAAGAAAAGAAAAACCGAAAGCTTGAAGAAAAACATAAGCAACGTGAGAAAATAGAGTGCCTTAAGGTTTCGAGGGATAAGAAAAAGCTTGAGGAAATAAAGGAAGAAGCAAACGAGCTTAAAAATAAAGCAAAGGTATTTAAGGATAAAGCCCGTGCGGCAGAAGAAGATTATAAATTAAAGGAAAGCATAAACGATTACCGTTTTTATCTTGAGGATAAGAAAAAATACGATGAATGCGATGCTGTTATAAAGACTATAAGAGCAGGTGCGGCATATGACGATGAACTTCTTTATACATATGTTTATAACATAAAGCTGCTGATGGATAAAAAACAAAATGAGCTTGAGAAAAAGCTTAAAGAGCTTGTTAAGTCTATCAGTGAGGCAAGGCTTGAGAAGGAATATCATGATAAGCTTCTAAGTGAAGCAAGGGTAAGTCTTGCGGTATGTGAAAATGAAGGAAAAAAAGCAAGAGAAGAGATAGAAGAATTAAGCGGAAAGCTTTCCGGGGTCAAGCTTAGCATGAACAATATAAGCTTTGCCGGCTATGACGAGCAGCTTAAGGAAACGGAAGAAAATATATCCGGTGTGAAGAAAAGACTTTCGGATATTTCGGAGGATGAAGATAAATTTGAATCCGGACTTCGTGAGGAAAAGAACAGGCTTTATGAATATGAGCAAAAGAAGGCTTCGCTTGAGGAAATCATTTCCGGGATAAAAAACAGCGAAGAAGAATATAAAGAATCAATAAAAAAGTATAACAATATTAAAGAAGTATATGCGGCAGGCGATAACAGAAAGCTTGTTGACGTTATTTCGGAAAGACTTACCAATGAGATATTGGAGCTTGCCGACTTGAAGCACGATATCAAACGAAGTGATAAGAAGCTGAAACGACTTGAGGAAGGAAGACTTATAGCACCGTCGAAATCCGTTAAGAAGGTGCTTGACTATATCGAAACAAGACATGGTATAACAGCTATGTTCGGTATGGATTATATTTCCGCACTCGGTCAGGAAAAGAAGGAAAAGCTGCTTAATGAAAATCCTCTTTTACCATACGGAATAGTAATCGATGATTTTGATGTGATTAAGGATGATCCAAACATAACCGGTATAGATACAGATGGTGAAGCGGTTCTTATCTTTGATATGAAGCAGGATGAGGAAAAAGCATTTTATATCGGAGAAAGTATGCTTCTTGCGTGTGCCGATAAAGAATTTTTCCTCGCGGAAGATACTAAGGATAAGCTTATAGCAAAGGAAGTTGAAAATGCGAAGGAATTGAAGCTTGCCTGTGAAATGAAAGAAAAGCTTCTTGATGCTTATCGCGAAGACAGAGCTTTTGTAATAAAGACGGAAGCCGGCAATATCCTTGATGCAAAGGAAAAGCTTGAGAATACCGAGAAGGAATTAAAAGATGTAGATAATCTTGTTAAAAATTGCAGGGATAATATCAAAAGCTATGAAAGCGAATTGAGCAAGCTGAAAAATGAAAAGGAAGCAAAGCAGAATTATTATGAAGAGCTCCTTGCAGATAATAACAGGCTTTATACCATAAAAAATTTAAGTGAGATAATCGACGGTCAGGAAAAGATATCCGAGAAGAGCAGAATCGAGGCAGACAGATTAAGAGACGAGATAAATAAACTTTCTGCCGACGAAGGAAGCAAACGTGTTGACGTTGCATTGCTTGAGTCAAAGGCTGCTTCTTATGAAAAACAGATAGATGAGATTGTAAATGATTGGAATAATAATTACAGAAGTTATTATAATCCGGACAAAGAATATGATAATCTTGGACTTTCCATGGAGGATATCGTTGCAAAGTTTACGGCAATGAAGCTTTCCTTTGATGATGACAAAAAAGCTATCGATGACAAGCAGCTTTTGATGGATACATTAAAGATTTCCATGGACAGAATTATTAATACCATCAAAAAACGCGGAACTTCTCTTGATAATATTAAGAAGCTTAATGAAACGGAAGAGCTTTTTGCGATAGATGAAGGAACGCTTGAAACTATAAGAAGAAGTATCGATGAGCTTGATTATCAGGTTAAGGGATATGAGGAGGCTTATAAAAACAAGATATCGGAAGCAGACAGACTTTCCGGAAGCATAGATTATGCCATAAGTAATATTGAAGCCGCTTTCGGACATTTCGAGGAAGAGGAAGCTTCTCTTGCAGAGATTATGGAGGGGCTTGCTGACGGCGAAAAGCTTTTGGAAAGACTTGATAAGGAAGCGAAGGAAAGCGAAGCTGAATATAAGCGTTACGCAAAAGAACAGGGATATATGCTTGAGCTTTATAAGGATGTAAAGCGTATCATAACAACCAATGATATAAGCCTTGAGGATGCTGCAATCGTAACCGAGGATAAGGATAAGTTAAGAGAGATATTTGAAGATACTCTTATCAAATATGACAGAAGCAATAAGAAGCTTGATAAAGCAAAAAATGAGCTTCTTAGATTTAAGGGCAATACATCTTCCGCATTGGAGCAGATGAGTATGTTTGAGCTTGCAGCAACCATAAGGGATGATGTTACGATTCCGTCATCTCTTTCTCTTGCGAAGGAGCTTTCTGCGAATCTTAATCAGACGGTTGAATATATAAGACTTGAAAGAGACAGAGTAGAAAAGAGTCTTTCCGATATGGAAACCATAAAGGAAAACTTTGAAGAGCAATGTCTTCAAAGATGTCTTGATGTCAGAACCGAGCTGGATAAGCTGCCTAAACTTTCGAGAATCATTTCCGACGGCGAAGCCATACAGGTTGTTGATTTAAATATTCCGTATGTTAAGGATGAGTTTTTAAAGCAGAAGATGTCTGACTACATCGATAAGGTTGTGGCTGCGGCTGACGGATATGAAAATGACAAGGACAGAATGAAATATATACGGGGAAGCCTTACATTGAAAAAACTGTTTGGTGTAATCGTAACCGATATGAATGCTATAAAGCTTACATTGTATAAGCGTGAGAGAATAAAAGAACAGAGTAGATACCTTAAATATGAAGAGGCGGTAGGAAGTACGGGACAGTCACAAGGTATATATATTCAGTTCCTCGTTTCGATAATAAATTATATATCGGGTATGTATCAGACTAAAAGTGATGAAGTAACCACGAAGACAATATTTATAGATAATCCTTTCGGTGCCGCAAAAGATGTATATATCTGGGAGCCGATATTTGAACTGTTAAAAGCCAATCACGTTCAGCTTATAGTTCCGGCAAGAGGTGTAACGCCTGCCATAACGGGAAGATTCGATGTGAATTATATCCTGGGGCAGCAGATGTCGAAGGGAAAACAGCTTACGGTAGTTACAAATTACACCAGTAAGGTAGACCAGGAGGAAATGGAATATCAGGATCTTTCTTATGAACAGGTCAGCTTTGATTTTATATAAAACGAAGGAGAAAACTTTATGCACTATAAAGAGGTGAAGGCGGTTCTGTCCCCGCAAAGCGGTATGAATATATATCGAGGTTGTCTGCACGGATGTATATATTGTGATTCGAGAAGTAAATGCTATCGAATGGAACATGACTTTGAGGATGTTGAGATAAAGACGAGAGCAGATGATATCCTTGAGCATACACTCAAGCGAAAACGAAATAAAACCATGATCATGACGGGGTCTATGAGCGATCCGTACATACCGATAGAAAAAGAACTTCAGCTTACGAGAAGATGTCTGAATAAAATTGAAAGATTTGA
>JAFSZR010000068.1 GCA_017459135.1 Lachnospiraceae bacterium
ATGTATTTTAAAAGATTATTAATATATAAATACAATTAACATAATTTTAACAGAATTTACCCATAAAAACAAGTTTGATTATGGTAACTTAATAATATTTTAAAATTTTTATGCAAAAACATCTTATTTGAAAGTATTTTTACTTGAACGACGGAATAAATTGTTGTAAACTGTTTCAGTAATGTTTTTAATAATTAAAGTTTTTAATACATCGGAGGAAGATTTTCTATGAGAAAAATCGGATTTGACAACGAAAAATATATCCAATTACAATCTGAAAACATCAGGAAAAGAATAAATATGTTCGGAGGAAAGCTCTATCTCGAGTTCGGAGGAAAGCTTTTTGACGATTATCATGCATCAAGAGTTTTACCCGGCTTCGTTCCGGATACAAAGGTTAAGATGCTTCTTCAGTTAAAGGATCAGGCAGAAATCGTTATAGTAATTAACGCAGATGCCATCGAACAAAACAAAAAGCGCGGAGACCTTGATATTACTTATGATTTGGATACTTTAAGATTAATAGACGCATTTCGCGGAATAGGTCTTTATGTAGGTAGTGTTTGTATAACAAGATTTAACGGACAACCTGCCGCATGTGCTTTTGAAAACAGACTTAAATCACTTGGCGTAAAGGTTTATAAGCACTATTCTATCCCTGATTACCCTGCAAATATTCCTCTTATCGTAAGTGATGAAGGTTTCGGTAAAAATGATTATATCGAAACATCACGTTCACTTGTTGTAATTACTGCACCCGGTCCGGGAAGCGGAAAAATGGCAACCGCTCTTTCACAGCTCTATCATGAACATAAGCGCGGAATAAAAGCAGGCTATGCAAAGTTCGAAACCTTCCCTATTTGGAATATTCCGTTAAAGCATCCTGTAAATATCGCTTACGAGGCTGCTACCGCAGATTTGAAAGATGTAAATATGATAGACTCCTTCCACCTTGACGAATACGGTGAGCAGGCTGTCAATTACAACAGAGACATCGAAATCTTCCCTGTTCTTCGTGAAATGCTTAAGCAGATTATGGGCGAGTCTCCTTACAAGAGTCCGACAGATATGGGTGTAAACATGGCAGGTTATTGTATTTCTGACGATGAAGTTTGTCGTGAAGCTTCAATCCAGGAAATTATAAGAAGATACTACACTGCTCTTTGTGCTAACAAGCGCGGAGCCGAAAACAAAGATGAGATATATAAAATCGAGCTTCTTATGCGCCAGGCTGATGCAACCGTAGATGACAGACCTGTTGTTGCTGCTGCTCTTAAGAAAGCAGAGGAAACCGGAAATCCTGCTGTTGCCATGCAGCTTGATGACGGAAGAATCATAACAGGTAAGACCATAGACCTTCTTGGTTCAAGTTCGGTACTTTTATTAAATGTTTTAAAAGAGCTCGCAGGTATACCGGATGAAATAGAGCTTATATCTCCTACGGTTATTGAGCCTATACAGCGTCTTAAGACAGAGCATCTCGGAAACCATAATCCGCGACTTCATACAGACGAGGTTCTTATCGCATTATCGATATGTGCGGTGACAAATCCTACGGCAGAACGTGCTATGAAACAATTATCAAAGCTTAACGGTCTTGAGGCTCACTCAACGGTTATATTGTCAAAGGTTGACGAACAATCATTTAAGAAGTTAGGTGTAAATATTACATACGAGCCTACATATCAGACACAAAGCCTTTACCACAAATAAAACAATTTATCGTGTCGGTAAAGAATCAGCCAGACATAATACTCCCCATCCGATTTTTTCATTTGGAACAACATCGGATCCGGGGAGTTTTTTTGCACCCTTTATAAGATATTCTTTTAATTTTTCTCCGTAAAGAAATGCATCGTTCCCATCGGTTATACCGTATTCCATAAGTATTGCCGCTGCGCTGCTTACAAAAGGAGCAGCAAAAGAAGTTCCCGAAACAACTGTATATCCTCCGCCTTGCGAAGCTACTCCTATATTTACTCCGGGTGCCGATATATCAGGCTTAATCTCATCATTTAAAGTGTAACCGCGTCCCGAAAATGCGGCATATGTAAGATCGTTTTGATTATAAGCACCTACACTTATTGCTTTTTTTGATGTTGCCGGTATCGTCATTGTTGTAAACTCCGCCGGTCTTAAAAAACCAAGTTCGGAACTTGTTGATGCAGCAACAGGAAGCCACATATTTACTCTTCCGTCCACTATTTTTTTAGGATTTATTTTTATTTTCCAAATACCCTCTTGCAAATATCGTTCCGTCGGTATTATACTGATATAGGTTTCCCGGTTTCTGTTTAACGAAGTCGGATAACCGTTCAATACATAAATATACATTCCGTTTACAAAGAACTTCATAGTGTCCTGATAATCATTAAACGGTCCGATTTCCTTCCCATCCGGCGTAACCAGAAATATATCAATTGTATCAACAAATCTTCTCCAGATTTGTATATTGATTCCCTGTTCAAATGAGCTTACGTAAAATTCTTCCCTATACCACGACTTATCATTTATATTAAATGAAGCATGTCTTGCGGTTGTACCTTCATTTCCCATACCCGTAATTATAGATATTTTCGATAAGTCCGATACCGAATCAATGTAGTTTTCAAGTATGGATCCTGAGTCATGATCTCCGTAATTATTTCCGTAGCTTAGATTAAGTACAAGAGGAAGTCCCTCTTCCATTGATTTTTTAATTGCATATGTTATTCCAAGCATAATTGCCGTGGTTTTCGAACTGCCGTTATTTATGTCATCTCCTCCCAAAAGCTTAACAATTATAAGCTTTGCCTTCGGGACAATGCTTTTAATGATACCGGCAACGGCAGTTCCGTGACCGCTTATATCATAAGCAACTTCTTCATTATAAGCATTTCCTTCAAATCTATCGGAAATTAGATTATTTATATCTTTCCGGTCATATACACTCCCGATTTTTAAATCATAAGGCGGATTTCCGTCGATAGTCTGATCCCATATTTCATAAATCGATGATTGATTGTTTTCGATAAATTCAGGATGCATATAATCTATGCCCGAATCCAAGACGGCAACAATAACTCCCTCTCCGTCATAGCCGCCGTTACCGTAATTTAACAAATTAAAACATGAAGCATTATAGCCATCAGGTAACATTTCAAAATACACAGCCTTTGGCTTATCGATAAAAATAATTTGCGGGTAGTTTGTCAATCGGCCGATATCATACTGCTTTATCCGTATTATTGCATATCCGTTTAAAAGCTCAATATATGAAAAAGGCACTTCCCTGCTTATAACGGAAAGCTCCCCGTAATATTTTATAACAAGTTCCCACTCATCATAATCAGGAATAAATCCTTCGTTTAAATCAAGTGCTTTTTTCCTTTCCGGATAAGGAATATCCAACGAAAGATTAAGCTCTGTATCAACCTTTGATTTATCCATTTTACTTCACATCCCGTTATTTTTAATATAATTGTCATATATTGTCACCAATTATCCTAAAAGCCCTACATCATCCGACGCTTTTTTTGATTTCAAAAGACTATAATCCCATTTAAGAAAAGACGGAGGTGTAAATGAGATACGAAGTTTATGCGGATATAATGCTTATTTATGATTTTGCCATAAATATTGCCGTTCTTATTATTTCATCAATGCTTATGCATATTCGCATCAAAATAAAAAGACTTCTACTTTGGGCACTTATTACAGGCATACTTACGGATGCGGTATATGTTTTATTGATTGGCAATATACTCCTTCCTTTATTTTATGCTTTAATTTACCTTTTTATGACAATAACGTATTTCAAAACCACTTCTTTTTATGAATCACTGCAAAAAACATCCGCAGTATTAATATCAATGCCTTTGATATACGGAATGGTAAATACCTTTAAGGGAGGTGGATTAACATCCTTAACTCATATACTAATATCACTTACGATTGGTATCTTGCTTTTTTCTTTAGCCGTAAGACTCATAAAACATAAGCTTTCGGGAAAATATCAAAATATTATTTTAAAGTTATACGGTAAAAAATACCGCGCCGTCGGATATCTTGATACCGGAAACAGCCTTACGGATCCGTTTACAAAAAAAGCCGTAGTAATCGCAGATATAAATCTTATTAACAAAATAACGGATAATTCGGTCAAACCTCTTTTGGAAGAATACAGTTTGACCGGATATATGGACTATGTCGGATTTAAGAACATTACGGGCATAACGCTTCATCCCGTACCGTATTCAACCATAAGTTCTTCCTGTGAACTCATACCTGTTTGTAATATTGATTATATGGTACTTCCGGAAGAAAGAAAAAAATATACCGAAATCGCCTTGGGAATAAGCAGATATAAATTAAAAAACGATTTTCAAATACTGTTAAACGAAAATTTAATAACAAATTAGAGAGGAGAAATTCAAATGATTAGCGTAATCAGCAATAACAAATTCAGTTTTAATATTAAAAGCTTTGCAAACTTTATACTTTTTCCGAAAAATGAAGTTCATTATATAGGAGGTGCTGAAATACTTCCACCACCGTTATCCCCCGAGGAAGAATCGGATTTACTTGACAGACTGACCGAAAATGATGATATGGAAGTCAAGAAAACTCTAATCGAACATAACTTAAGTCTAGTCGTTTACATTGCCAAAAAGTTCGATAATACCGGTGTCGGTGTTGAAGACCTTATTTCAAT
>JAFSZR010000069.1 GCA_017459135.1 Lachnospiraceae bacterium
CTTGAGCATATGGTTGATTCGGTTTTGTATTTTGAAGGCGATAAGAGCAACGGTTTCAGAATTTTAAGAGGTGTTAAAAACAGATTTGGATCGACAAATGAAATAGGTGTATTTAATATGACCGACGCGGGACTCATCGAAGTTGAAAATCCTTCTTCGGTTATGCTTAACGGAAGACCTGTAGGAGTTCCGGGTTCTGTCGTTGTTTCTTCGATTGAAGGTACGCGTACTATTCTTATTGAGCTTCAGGCTCTTGTCTGTAAGACCAATTTTAATATGCCAAGACGTACTTCAGTTGGTGTGGACTTTAACAGAGTTAATTTAATTATGGCGGTTCTGGAAAAAAGAGCCGGACTTGAGCTTTGGGGATATGATGCTTATGTCAGCATAGCCGGAGGTATGCGTGTAAATGATCCCGCAATAGACCTCGGAGTTGCTGCAGCTATTTATTCAAGCTTAAATAATAAGCCGGTCGGTGATAAAACAATGATTATCGGAGAAATAGGTCTTACGGGCGAGATAAGAGGCGTAACCAATATTATGCAGCGGGTTAAGGAAGCGGATAAGCTTGGCTTCGACACCTGTATAATTCCAAAATCCAATTATGATAAAAATATGGAAAAACTCGGTATAAAAATAAAATGCGTATCTTCATTGATAGAGGCTTTGGGAGTGTTGTGATTTTTGGGGGAGTGAATCATTATGCATTATAATGTATTGATAGTAGATGATGAGAAAGAACTTTCGGAGTATACCGCAAAATTCTTCAATATGTCAGGAGTATCGGCATATTATGTTCTTGATGCTGTCTCCGCCGAAGAATTTTTTGAGAACAATTCATGTTCTCTTATACTTCTTGATATAAACTTGGGAGAAGATTCCGGATTTGAGCTTTGTCAGAAAATAAGGTCTAAAATGAATATTCCGATTTTCTTTATCAGTGCAAGGCAGGCGGAAGACGATATGCTGCTTGCGCTAAGTATCGGAGGAGACGACTATATCTGTAAACCGTATTCTTTAAGCATTTTGCTTGCAAAGGTTAAAGCATATCTTAAAAGATATGAAGAATCGATTAACGAAAAAAATGACAGAAATGATTTAAAACTGAGTGATGGGACGTCCGAGGCGGTTAAGTCAAATTATCTTATCAATATAGGAAGTGCAGTTATAAATTTAAGAAAAGCCTCGGTTATTAAAGATGAGAAAGAAGTTTTCCTTAAGGCGATGGAATATAAGCTTTTGGTTTATTTGATTAATAATAAAAACAGGGTTATCTCCAAAGACGAATTGTTTGAAAAGGTATGGAAAACAGAGTATGTCGGTGATGTAACCTTAAACGTACATATAAGGCATTTGCGTGAGAAGATAGAGGATGATGCCGGTAATCCGAAATATATTAAGACGGTCTGGGGTGTCGGATTTATGCTTGAGGACAATTAGTTGATTGTTTACGGAGGGTTATTTTGAAACTCAGATATTTTATAATTTACTGTTTGTTTTTTGCTTTGCTCGGCATAACAATATGCTGTTTAATCCTGAAATTTAATAAGGAGAATTCTCAGGAAGCCTATACAACGGAAATTAACAGATTACTTATTTATCTTGAGAATAATTGGAACAGTATAAGTATAAATGAAGCCGCATACGAAGAAAGCATTGAGCCTTTTGAGTATGTTGTTATCGATATGGACGACAGGCCGGTTTTATATACCGATGATAAGGTTGCAAAGTCGGTTTCAGCGGCGACAACACATTTTGATATTATAAGAGATATCGAAATTGATGATAAGGTTGTGGGAAGACTTATCGTACATAATGATTATGAAGAAGCGATAAAGAATAATAACAAAAAAATGATAATGCTTGCAGCGGGCGGTTTTTGTTTAATGCTTGCCATATCCGTATGTTATTTTATTTTTCTTAATAAGAGAATTGTTTCACCGTTCAAAAAGCTTAAAAGTTTTTCCATGAGAATAGCAGGAGGCGATTTGGATACACCTCTTGAAATGGATAAAGGTCATATATTCGGTGAATTTACCGAGAGCTTTGATATTATGAGGGATGAGCTTAAAGCCGCAAGATTTCGTGAGGAAGCTGCAGTAAAAAGCAGAAAGGAGCTTGTTGCCGAACTTTCACATGATATTAAAACACCGGTTGCATCTATCAAAGCCATGGCTGAGGTATTGAGCCTTTCCGTATCTGATACCATGGAAAAAGAAACTTTGGAATCCATAAATAAAAAGGCAGATCAGATAGATAATCTTATTTCTAATTTATTTCATGCAACGCTTGAAGAACTTGAACAGCTTGAAGTAAAACCGGAGGAAGCATCATCGATATCGATAATCCAAATGATAAATGAAGCGGATTATCAAAAAAAGGTCGAAAAAAAAGAAATACTTGATGCAATTGTTCTTTATGATGAATTAAGGTTGAACCAGGTTATAAGCAATATTATATCGAATTCTTATAAATATGCGGATACTTCGATAGAAATAAGCAGTCATTTTGAAAGAGATATTAATGACAATGACAGATATTTAATAATTGATATTAGTGACAAGGGAGGGGGAGTACCCGAAGAGGAGATTGATACCGTTACAGAAAAATTCAGACGAGGTTCAAACTCGGAAGGGAAGAACGGTTCCGGACTCGGGCTTTATATTTCGAAATATCTTATGGAAAAGATGGATGGCGGACTTGAATGCAGAAATAATCCCGAGGGATTTACCGTAAGTGTCAGACTAAAGCTTTTATAAGATGACACATTTAAAACCGTTTTTAAAACATTTTAAAAATAATTAAAGAATAGACAAAGATTTAAAATTTAATACC
>JAFSZR010000070.1 GCA_017459135.1 Lachnospiraceae bacterium
ACTGTAGATATAAAAGAAGAAAAGTCCTTTGATAAAGCGGTAGAGAGTGTTTTAAACGGTGATACCGCGATGCTTGTGGACGGATATAACAAGGTTTTTGTCGTATCATCAAAAAAATATCCGTTAAGAAGCATTTCGGAAAACGATACTGAAGCAGGCATGCGAGGCCCGAAGGACAGCTTTAATGAGAGTATAAGGCAGAGCACTGCACTTATAAGAAGAAGGATAAAGGACGCAAAGCTTAAGGTGGAGCAGGGTATCATAGGACAGCGTTCGAGAACCTCATATGCAATTATGTATTTGGAGGATCTGGTTAAACCGGGACTGGTTGAGGATATTAAGGAAAGACTCGGAAGATATGAGATAGATGCGGTATTTGACAGCGGAATGGCAGAGCATCTTATGGAAGGAAACTTTTATTCGCCGTTTCCGATGTTTCAGACAACCACAAGACCCGATAAGGCGGCAGCGGGAATAGTCGAAGGACGGGTGGTCGTTGCTTTTGACAATTCACCCGAGGTGCTCCTTGCACCCTGCAATTTTAATATGCTGCTTCAGGCTTCGGATGATTATTATAACCGATGGGCAGTGGGAACATTTGCAAGATTTATAAGATATATAGCCGCGTTTATAGCCATAACCCTGCCGGGTTTTTATATAGCCGTAACGGTATATCACAGCGATATGTTGCCGACAAGACTTTTGTATGCGATAGCGAATGCACGCTCGATGGTGACTTTTCCTGTGGTTGTGGAAATGCTTATTATGGAATTTCTGTTTGAGCTCTTAAGAGAAGCGGGTATAAGACTTCCTGGCCCGCTGGGAAATACCATCGGGGTTGTCGGCGGACTTATCGTCGGACAGGCTGCGGTTGAAGCGGGCATAGTAAGCACCATTGTGGTAATAGTGGTTGCCCTTACGGCTATTGCGTCTTTTGCCATACCGAATGAGGAGTTTGCTTCTGTTTTCAGATTGCTTAAATTCTTCGTTATATTTACTTCTTCAATCGCGGGGCTTTACGGCTTCGTGCTGGGTCTTCTTTTTATTGCAATACATCTTTCGGAATTAAAAAGTTTCGGAGTTCCTTATATGATGCCTGCGGTGTGCGGGGATATGGAAGATGATGATTTCCATAATAAAGACTTTATATTGCGTGCTCCGATAAGCTTTATGAAAAAAAGACCGATTTGGACAAGGAAGGGCAGAAGGATAAGACTTAAGGAAAGAAAAAGAGGAGAATAATTATGAGACTTGATAACGGTAAAATATCCGAGCGACAGTGCTTTCGAATGGGACTTTTGGAAAATATAACTTTGGGAATTGTTGTGATTCCGTATATAAGTACCGGAAATGCCGGTGAGTGGCACTATATGGCGTTTGCAATAGGCCTGTTGTTTACATTTTTATACAGCCTTATTATTTACGGATTTTCTAAAGCTTTTCCCGACGGAATGATAGAGGAGGCAGACGGACTACTGGGCAGAAAGGGAAGAGTTATTGATATATTATACAGTGTCAGATATTTAATAAGGGCTTCGTTGATTATTTTGTTTTTTTCGGTAATGATTCGGGAATACATGCTAAGAAGCTTTAATGTTTGGACTATTATTATTTCATTTACCGTAATATGCGGCTACGGTGCCTCAAGGGATATAGAAAAAAGAGGCAGGCTTTTGGAACTGTTATTTTGGTGGATGATTGTGCCGCTTATTCTGGTTGCTGTTTTTTCCGTAAGCAATGTGGACTGGCAGCTTATGAGGGTTGGAGAAAATACTGATTATAAAGGTATATTTATGGGTGCATATCTGATTCTTATTATCATGTCTTCCGTGGAAACCATGCTGTTTACGCTCACCAAGGTAAAGAAAAAAAGCAGGAACAATTATCTTAAAACGATAATATGGATTCTTATATCGGTTCTTTTTTCGTATATTTTTGTTCAGGGTGTTATAGGTGACAGATGGGCGAAGGACAGCAGTATGTCGGTGCTTTATGTTATGGAAGCGGCAGGCTTTCCGGGCGGAATAGAGCGGTTTGATTATGCGGTTGTGGCATTTTTCCTAATCGGTGTTTTTTCGGTAGTAAGCGGATATATGTTTTATGCCAAGGAATTTTTGAGGGTTGCGTTTTCAAAACGGTGGAATGTTTTTGAAAAGGAAATAAAAGATGATACATGGGGTTATAACAGGGAAAATAATAGTAAGGGAAACGATAACAATAATAATAACGGTTCGATAGAGGTTGTTTCCGATAAATGGTGGGTGATAATCGTGGTAATGATATTGACGATATTGTTTTCCTGGTTCTGGAACCTTGCTGATATTTCAAGGTTTATGGCTGATTATCTGATATGGTTTGATTTGGGATTAAGTCTGTTTATTCCACTGATAATTCTTTTTATAAAAAAAGTAAAGAGGAAGAACAAGGCTTTTAATAAAGAAAAAATATCAGGCAAGCTCAATGTCGGAATTGTAAGCAGAAAAACAATAGGTTTATGCATATTTATAATAGGCTGCTCGTTTATTTTTACCGGATGTAAAAAGAGAGTCGATTTTAAGAAAACGGATGACCGACAATCATCTCTTGAATCCATGGATTATGCGGTAACACTATCTGTAAGAAATGACAGCAGCGAAGATAAATACATTTTTAAATTTGAGGTGGCTGATTTGTCCGATTATAAAGGCGACTCAAAAGATATGCTTTCAACAAGCGAATATGAATGCATGGCTTTTAATTTGGACGAAGCACTAAATGATTATTTTGCCGCGCGTGAAAAGCATATTGACCTGGGACATCTTAAACTGATAAGACTATACGGAGATACAGAGAAAGTGGTGGAAGAGCTTAAAGACATGCCTTCGGTAACAAAGTCGGTTGATGTGGAACTTTACTACAAAGCCGGTATGCAGAAATTAATATTAAGAAATCTGATTAAAAAGATGTATGCGGGGGAAGAATTCTGATAGATAAAATAACAGGTCGGAATTATTATTCGTTGATAATTATATCCGATATGTTTGATACTGGGAGGTAGAAAATGGGCGTAAAAATAGCAAGAGGTGCATTAATCGGAATATTTCTTGGAGTTGTGGGAGGTATATCGCTTTCGTATGCCTTGTATTTTGTAAGACTCTTAAATGTGGAAAAGACGGATTACCAGACTTCCGATATTTCACTTGTGGAAAATATGGATTCTGAAAGTATGGAAAATGCAGTGGAGGCTTTTAACGAATATGAAACACCGTATTGTGACAGTCTTGAAGATGCAATACTAAGGTTTCATGTCAGGGCAAACAGCAACAGCGAGGCGGACTTGGCATTAAAGTACAGGGTAAGAGATGAGATACTTATGAGAATCGGCGGCATGCTTGAAGGGGACAAATCAAGAGAAGAGGTTATGGCATACTTAAATGATAATCTGGATTATATAAAGGAAATAGCGGAAGATACAATAAGACAGGCAGGTTACGGTTACAAGGTAAAGGTGTATATTTCAAAGGACTATTTTCCGATAAGACAGTACGGTGAGCTTGTACTTCCGGCAGGAGAGTACGAAGCTCTTCGAGTTGATATAGGAGAAGCAAGAGGAGAAAATTTCTGGTGCATTCTTTATCCGATGATGTGCTACCCGCTTGAAGCCGGAGCGGTTGTATCAAAGGAGGACGGAGAAAAACTCGAGGAGGTTTTAAGTGAGGAAGAATACGAAAAGCTGTTTGTAAAACACGATGTGGAAAAAAGTGAGGTTAAGGTTAAATTCAAGCTCCTTGAATGGCTTGGATTATAAAAAAAGCGGATTAAATCTATTTGTTAACCGGTTAAGGTAACATTGGATTTATCCGCCTTTTCTTTTATTTTACATAATCATCAACACGAACGAAGAACAAATCTTCAGGTTTAAATGTGTCTCCAAACTGGTTTGGTCCGAATATATAATAAGAATCAGCTACGTTGGTTATATCGCGTATGTTGTAGTTTTCGGTTATGCCGTCATAGTAATTTCCCATTAAAAGACCGTCATAGTCTGCGGGAACATATATGCTGTAAGTAAGGGTGGATTTTTCCACAATCTGATATAAATCGCCACCGTCACGCTCGCCGACCAAATCATAATAACTATCTCCGTCATCGCCGTATAAGTATTCTACGGAAACCTTTAAACCTGCATCAAAAGGTTCGTCACCCCAATCAATAGTCGTGTATGCGTACTCGTCTTTATAGTTATAGGTATCGTGGTCCCATTCCGGAACATTAAAGTTTACTCCTGTGTAGTAGTCGCAAGGAAAGAAATAACTTGGATTGGAGTTTACATATATTTGCCTCTCGGTATCGTCATTTTCCGGATAGTGGATAAATTGTTCGGTAAGGGTTATTTCATATTCAAAATTATAGGTTACATATCCGTCTTCATCCGGTTCGGATTTGGAAATATCCAAAACCTTATAGTGTGCCATGTTTTGTATCGGGGTAACAATACTTTCAGGAACAACAGAATAATCCTCAAAGTCGGCGAAGGTATATGCCTGAAGATCAAATTCCTCATAAGGATCGGTCCAATTGGTAAGACCGTTTTCTTCAGCATAAGGAACAGGTTCTGCAGGTGTTTCCTCAGTGGCAGTTGCAGTAGTTGTTTCGGTTTCGCTTGTTGTGGCAGTCACGGTGGTTGAGGTATCCCTGGTGTCATCCGAGCTGTCTTTATCCTTCTTTTTATTGAGTACTATGACCAAAGCAACTATTGCCGCGGCGATAATAATA
>JAFSZR010000071.1 GCA_017459135.1 Lachnospiraceae bacterium
GAAACAGCATAACCGCCGTCGCTTCTTCCCGTCGGACTTCTAAGAAGCGGCATAATATGTAAATAGTTTAATCCGCCTTACATAAGATATTTAAGATGTTTTTTTACACCCTTCAGATTACCGGCAAAGCAATTGGTGTACATAAGCATACCGAGCATATCATTTCCGGAAAACCAATCCTTTACAACATTTCTGGCTTCATCCCAATCCTTTAAAACATCACTTCTGTTTGAATAATATCCGTAAAGCATATCTACAAAATACTCAAAAGCCTGCATATCATTGTTATAAAGCTCGCAATAAAGCCACTTCAGTTCATCGTAATACTGCGAAATACGTCCGCTGAATACCTTATCCCATTTTTTATTATCCATAGTTCACCCTCACATTTTATAATTTTATCTACTTGTGAATTTGTTTTGAAATCGTTTACATTGATAATTATAAGACATTAATTATTTTTTTTCAAGTATCAATTTTATGGATTAGTTTTAATTAATTTAGGACAAAAAAAAATCGCTTTAGCGATTTTTTCGAATAAAGGGAAATGCCACAATTTAACTTTCCCCTTTCATAAGTTTAGTGGAGCTGGCGGGAATTGAACCCGCGTCCGAAAGTTCTTCCATTATGCTTTCTCCCATTACAGTCTTATGATTTGACATTCCCTCGACAAAGCGCCCACAGACAGGCTCATCATCTTGGTAGCTTCATAAATTTTCCCGAACCTCAAAGCTTTGGTCCAAGAGTTTCCCACTAGGTCGATGCCAGCGTCTTAAGTCGTGGGGAGCCTAAGGCTGACAAGCTGCAACTAGGCAGCTAATGCAAAATTGTCTTCTGCGTTTATATTTAGATTTCCGAGTTTTTACATGGTCCCGGGCCATGAATGGCTTACATAATTTCTAAACCCCCGTCGAAACCTGTACAACCCCTGATAAGTGTACGGTTAGCAGAAGGATATATTTTTACTCGGCATCAGCCGGTGTACTCAAATCATCTGCGTCTTCTTCAACAGAAGAATCTGTAGACGAGGCATCCGTATCGGTTGCTTCCTCTGTATCATCACTTGTAAAACCTAAAGTTCCGTAATAATGACTGTTCCAATAGTTATTAAGCCATGCATCGTAATAAACAGCCTCTACGGTCTCTCTTTCTTTTCTGTGCTTCGCATTTATCTTATAAAGCCCCTTTCCCAAAGGATATCCTATGCATGCACCGATAAAAAGTGCGATAAAAATCACCCAGAATGCTTTTATAATTTTTTTCTTTTTTATCTGCTTTCCTCTTTTTTTCTTTTCCTTCTTATATCTGTCAACCTTAGCCTGACTCATTTGTAGCTCTCCTTACCGTATATTTATTTTTCACACAGAATTTTCTGCGTATTAGTTAAAAAATTATCCAAGATTTCTTACCTTGAAATCTCTTTCAGCTTCACGCTTCATATCCTTTTTAGCGATATCCTCGCGCTTATCGTAAAGCTTTTTACCTTTTGCAAGTCCTATCTCAACCTTTACCCTGCTGTCCTTAAAATATACCTTTAAAGGAACAACCGTATATCCCTTTTGCTGCTGTCTTCCTATGAGCTTATTTATCTCATACTTATGCAACAAGAGTTTTCTTTTTCGTAAAGGATCTTTATTGAATATATTTCCCTTTTCATAAGGAGATATATTCATACGCTGTACAAAAACCTCTCCGTCTTCTATATCGACATAGGATTCTTTTATACTGCATTTTCCCATACGAAGTGATTTGACCTCTGTACCGACAAGCTCAATACCTGCCTCATAGGTTTCCTCGATAAAATAATCGTGATAGGCTTTTTTGTTGTTTGCAATTAATTTTGTGCCGCTTTCCTTAGCCATATTATAACTCCTAATCTGTCACACTACTCTATATTACCATCAATTATGGAAAAATCAATATTTTTCTTGATTTTATCACAATTTAAAACCTTAATCCTTACTTTATCTCCGAGCTGATACTTTTTGCCCTTCTTTTCTCCTATCATGGCATACTGTTCTTCGTTAAAGTAATATAAATCATCATACATATATGCAACCGAAACGGCGCCCTCAACCGTATTTTCAAGTTCAACAAATATATAGCTTGAAGTGACTCCGGATATGACTCCGTCAAATTCCTCGCCTATATGCTCTGACATATACTCTATTTCTTTAAGTTTAATTACTTCTCTTTCGGCTTCTTCCGCACGTCTTTCTTTATTTGAATTATCATCGGCAACGGATGGAAGTATTCTCTTATAATGACTTATTCTCTTATCATTTAACTCACCGTGAAGATTTTCTTTTATGATTCTGTGAATCTGTAAATCCGGATATCTTCTTATCGGTGAAGTAAAGTGACAATAATACTTGCATGCAAGACCGAAATGTCCCGTACATTCCGTCGAATATCTTGCCTGCTTCATGGAACGAAGCATCATCTTACTTATAAGAGCCTCATATGGCTCGCCCTCAATCTTTTCAAGTAATTTTTGAAGCTCCTTAGGATGCATCTCACCGCCTGCACCTTTCATATACAAACCGAAGTTTGACATAAAATGCATAAGTGTTTCCATTTTTTCCTGATCAGGGTCCTCATGAACTCTGTATTCAAACGGAAGCTCCTGCCAAAAATAGTCTTCGGCAATAGTCTCATTTGCCATAAGCATAAAGTCTTCGATTATTTTTGTAGCAGGATTTCTGTCATAAGGCTTTATCTCTACAGGCTTATGATTTTCATCTACAATTATCTTTGTTTCAGGCACATCAAAATCAATAGAGCCGCGCTTATGTCTCGTGCTTCTTATGATTTCAGAAAGCTCCTTCATAAGATCAAACATCGGTACAAGCGGTTCATACCTCTTTATAACTTCATCATCGGAACGATCAAGTATTTTGGCTACATTGGTGTAGGTCATTCTTTCATTTACATTTATTACGCCCTCGGCGATATAATGATTCAAAAGCTTACCCTTTTTATCAATTTCCATAACACAGCTTAATGTAAGTCTGTCAACACCCGCATTTAACGAACATATACCGTTTGAAAGCTTATGCGGAATCATTGGTATAACACTGTCAACAAGATAACAGCTTGTACCTCTTTTAAGAGCTTCCTTATCAAGCGGGGACTTTTCCTTTACGTAATGAGATACGTCAGCTATATGAACTCCGAGAGTATAAATTCCGTTTTCAAAGGACAATGTTATGGCATCATCCAAATCCTTTGCATCCTCACCGTCAATAGTTACGGTATCGAGTTCTCTGAAGTCTTTTCTACCGATAATATCGTCCGGATTTATCTCATCAGGTATTTCTTTCAAGGAATCCATAACCTTGTCAGGATACTCCATAGGTATATCATATGCCCGTACAACCGACATTATGTCTGTTGAAGGATCGTTTACATGTCCGAGGATTTCAACTATTCTTCCTTCCGGAGATTTTCTTTTCTCACCGTAATTAAGGAGCTGACATACAACCTTATGTCCGCTCATAGCACCCATTGAATTTTCTTTTGCGATAAATATATCATCGGCAACCTTTTGATTATCCGGTATAACAAATCCAAATGCTCCCTGCTTGTCATAAGTACCGACAACAACATTCATTCCTCTTTCAAGTATCTGAACAATTTTAGCTTCATGTCTTTTGCCTGCCTCGGAAACTCCTGTAGGCTGTATCACAACTCTGTCACTGTGAAAAGCATCTAAAGTATCCCTCGCAGGGATAAAATAATCCTCTTTATCGCCTTCTACACGAACAAATCCAAATCCTTTTTTGTTTCCGATATATATACCTACCAAAAGATTTTCATCAAGCTTCTTGTACTTCCCCTTTGGAGTAACCGTAATCTTTCCCTCAGCCACGAGCTCTTCCAATGCAAGCTCAACTCTCTTCTTATCCTCATCGGAAACTTGAAGTAAAAATCTGATATCTTTAAGCCTCATAGGCTTATAGTTTTTATCACATATAAAACTGTAGAGCTTTTCTTTGATTATTTCTCTTTTTTCACCCATAATACATCCCCCTTAATATAGTCTTTATACTTGTCTATATCAATTTGTATTTATCTTTTAACATTACCTATA
>JAFSZR010000072.1 GCA_017459135.1 Lachnospiraceae bacterium
ATTATTTCAAAAAGATAAAATGAGTATGAGGAGATAATTATTATGCAGATTACAGACATTAGAGTACGCAAGGTGGACAACGAAGGAAAACTTAAGGCAACAGCTTCAATAACTATTGATGAAGTATTTGTTGTACATGACATTAAGATTATTGAAGGAGCAAAGGGCATGTTCGTTGCTATGCCGAGCAGAAAAGGTGCTGATGGCGAATATAAGGACATAGCGCACCCAATCAACACTGAGACTAGAAATAATTTGCAGAAGATAATATTAGAAAAGTATGAAAGTACATTAGACGAAGAGAAAGAATAAGAAGTCATGTTTAATTTAAATAATTTCTGAAATCTTTCTTTAAATGCACCCCTCTCGTGAAAACGGAGGGGTGCAGTCTTTAAAAATCTCAATTATAGTTCTTTGACTCTGCTCTGTTTTTGTGGAGGAATGAAATCTTGAAAAGTTTTTTGAACTTGCTCTTTTTATCAGTGAAATGAAGTTTTGAAGTCTTAGGTTTAGCGAGGAAAAAAGCCATCGCCTACATTTAATAACTCTTCATATGTTATCCCCAGTATTTTTGAAAAATAAATTAACTCAATATCAGTAACAAATCTTTTGCCGGCTTCAATTCTCTGAATTGCATTTTTATCTATTGATAAGCCTTCAAGCTCACAAAGGTCTGATAATGCTCTTTGAGATAGTTTTAGTTCTTTCCTTTTGTAAGCAATTATACAATTCTAATAAATGATTGACATTTAGTGAATGTCAGTTGTTTATAAATACCATACAGGGAAGGAGGTGTGTTGATATGAGCGATAAAGATGGCAGCAATAATATTCATTTTATTGACAAAGCGATAGATGACTGCATTGAAAATAATATCTTGAGGGATGAGCTTACTAATAACAGACAAGAGATAAGGGACATTCTGTTCTGGGAATATCAAGAAGAGCTTCGCTTAAAAGCTGTTAGTCGCGAAGGCGAAGAAAGGTTTGCCCGGCTTGCAAAGAAGCTTTATGATGATAAGAGAGAAGAAGATTTTGTCCGTGCAGTAGAAGATATTGATTATCGCGAAAAGCTTTGCAAGGAGTATGGCATTGAAGAACTGTCTTATAATATGTTCGGTTAGGCATACTATAAGGTCGGGTAATGATTTTACTCAAGGATATTTTTTTAAAGAACAAATGTTAAATAAAAGCAAAATACAAAAGATAAAGTATGAATCATAAAAACTAAAACACGATTCTGATAATAAATTTCAAGATATTTTTCTGAACAATCTAAAAGATACTCCATGATAATAGCGGCAAATCGCCGGAACGTATCAATCGATTCTGCTGATTTAAGAAAAAAGAATCATTCTTAATCAATTCTAAATTTAAAGAGAAGATAAAATCTCAAATTCTAAGATTTCTTAACCACAATCGGTTGCAGCAGCACAAATATTATTGTAAAATGGAGATGTAAGACATGGAGAAAATGATAAACAGAAACTACAAGGACACGCTTTTCAGGTTCATTTTCAGGGAGAAGGCAGAGCTTCTCAGCTTATATAATGCTGTGAACGGCTCTTCGTATGACAACCCCGAAGAGCTTGAGGTCACGACGCTGGAGGATGTCGTCTACATACACATTAAGAATGACGCCTCGTTTCTTATAAGAAATGTCATGAACCTGTACGAGCACCAGAGCACATTCAACCCGAATATCCCGGTGAGGGGGCTTATGTATTTTGCGGACATGTACAAGGCGTATATGTCGTCGCGGCACCTGGCACCGTACTCGTCGGTGCAGATAAAACTTCCGACCCCGCAGTACATAGTGTTTTACAACGGTACGCGAAAGGAGGAGGATGTGAGGGTGCTGCGGCTTTCGGACGCGTTTGACAGTGCAGGAGGAAAGAAGCCGTGCCTTGAATGCGAGGCGGTGCAGTACAACATAAATGCGGGGCACAACGAGGAGCTGTTAAGAAGCTGCCGCAAGCTCTGGGAGTATTCGGAGTTTGTGGAGCGCGTCAGGATATTCGATGACGAATGCCATGACATAGGGCAGGCGGTAGAGCTTGCCATAGACTACTGCATAGAGCATAATATACTAAAGGATATATTAATAAAACACAGAGCGGAGGTGCGGGAGATGATATTATTTGAATATGATGAGGAAGCGCATATCAATGCGTTCAGAGAGGAAGGCCGTATAATATCGGAAGAGCGTCGGGTAGGGGAAG
>JAFSZR010000073.1 GCA_017459135.1 Lachnospiraceae bacterium
GGTACCATAGGAGGCTAATACACTGTTTCTGTTGCATAATACTACCGGAAGCGAAGTAGTCTTTGAAAAACTATACAAGATTTTTTGTGTGTATTCACTCCAAAACTCGATAATGCTATATTTTCTGAGAGCAATAGCATCTCCGTCTTCGCCGATCTCAATAGGATCCCCGTCGCAAATGCGGAATTTGCGCCTTACTTCCTTTGGAATGATTATTCTTCCTATATCGTCAATCCTTCGTATTATTCCTGTATGCTTAAACATAGAGTTTCCTCCATCCGTAATGACTTCTCTTCTTTTTTCTCAAAAATTTTTATAAGAAGGCACATACTGCCGCTTAAAAGCATTGAAATGCTGTTTGTAACAAGGTACATATGACCGCTGCCGTCCTTAACCACAAGGGAAATCGCATATATTTCATATAGCATTATTCCTGTGAATATCATTCCGAAGGACTTTATATTAAGTCCCTCGGAAGATTATGTCCGTAGTATCTGGCTTATTTGCGGAACATACCCTACCGACAGAATTAAGCCGCCTATTAGCTGAAATATACCAAATATATTATTCATCTTCACCTATCCTCCTGAGTTCTTCAGGAGCCATAATAACAAGGTCAAGAGGTAAATCGTCAATGGTCTTTTTCTCACCGTACAAATCCGAGAAATGCTCTTCTAAAAGCTTTATTTCTTTTTCATTATCCGGCACATCAAAGCTGCAATATACATCATCGGTTACATTCTCAGTATCCTTGTCCGCTCCTGTCCGTATTTCGAATATATAGCCCTTTAAGCCTGCATAGTCGCTTGCTGTTGCAATTACTCTGTCACCGACAGCAAGGCTTATGCCGTCTGCTGTAATACCTTCTCTTGCTTTCGTACAAATCATTTGTTTTCATTCTCCTTTGCGTTCTTTAACATAATCTCTTTTGCCTGGCGAATCCGTTGCGGGACATATGTAAGCTCCCATATATTTATGTATTGCTCAACACGCCATAATTGTTTAAACAAGTCATAGTCATTTAAATTAAGTTTAACCTTTGCTTCTTCTTCATAGGTTCCTGACTTAATATAACTTCCGCCTGTTTGTGCATTTTTGGCTTTAACGGCTCTGCCGTTTTCAATTTCTATAGTCCAAGGATAGTTCATTCCGTCCTTGGATGAACGAGCAATCAAGAGCTTAGTTACCCTGCATTTTCCATCTTTATCAGGCTCTCCGAAAATCTTTTCTTGCTTTGTTTCAAATGATACTGCACCCCTTTTTATGTTCGCCAGAACGAACATAAGTTCATCAGGAGTGATGTTTGCATCAACAGTTACAGTTTTATCGCCTTTTCCGTTTGAATAGTCAAGCATTGTAATTCCTATAAGTGATGTAACATTTTTACCGTCCTTATTCTTATCACCGTTTGCATGAACATGTGCATAGTTTTCAATAGACGGCAAACGCATCTTGTCATTGAATTCAAGCAATTTCTTTGTTGTTACATATTTCGTAATTTGTCTCGAAATAAACTTCACTTCGCTCATAAAAACCTCCGTCAAATCTTTTTAAGATAGCTCACAATCAGTTTAGTTAAAAACATCGGCAGTTTATTTATGTCCGTTATATCCAAAAAACCTTCTTGATAGATTCTTTCAATATTAGGCTTATCATCACCGATTGCCGCAGCAAAGATTGTGACACCTTTATTCTTATACTCTCTTTTAATACCTCTCAAATCACTTTCTGCTGCTGTTCCGCCATATCCGCAGCCTGCAGGTTGACCGTCTGAAATTGTAATCAGGATTTTTACTTTTTCTGCTCTTTTTTCAAGCCGCTCTGCAACAAACCGCAAAGCCGCTCCGTCACGGTTTGAACATCTTGCAGATACATCCATAAGTCTGTATCTGTCCCTCTTATCAACAGAATCAAATTCGGTATAGTTGTAAATTTCAACCACCGGATCATCATAATTAGAATCATAATCTTCTGTATGCCCGTATATGGCTAACGGTATTCCGAGAGAAGTACAGAAATCGTACATAACAATAGCCGCAGTTCTTGCACTAGTAGCTCTATCGCCCCAAGACATTGAGCCTGATTCGTCAACTAAGACTGCTACAGCCATTTTGGGTTCGTCATCAGGATATTTCTTGTTATAAAATATCTTCCCGTCGTCTGTAACTATTGAGCGGGGATTCATTCTTCGTCCGAAAAGCAGCCCGTTTATCTTACCGCCCTCAGTTTCGTCTCTTAATTTCGGTATTATCTGCTTTTGAAGCCGTTTTGAAACCGATATAAGAGGCGAAGCTATTCTTGCATACTGTTCCTTATATGACTCTGGCACCGTTGACATACGGTTAATTCGTATATGCACTCCCGCATGAGCATTACCGTAGCTTATATTGTCCGATTCGGCTTGAAGTTCCTCTTCAAGATCCTCATTATAGGCTATGAACGCTTTTTCCTCTGCAACAGAAGATAATACTCTTTCAATATCCTTTGCAGCATTTTCATAGCCGCTTCCCTCATATTCGTTGTTATACTCAATTCCACCGCTACCTTCGTCGCGTACTTCATCGGTTTTTACAAGGTCAAATCTACCGCCTTCGCTTTCAAGTACTTCTTGCACTTCTTTTAAGGCTTTTTGCTTACCGCTGAAATCCGGTTTAATTCTTGTAGTGCACGGTCCGCCGCTTCCGATGGGCATTTTTGAGCCTGTACCGCTTTTACTCGGTCCGCCAAGTTTATTTGTAAGTGCATCGAGCATATCTTGAACTTGTTGAGGTGTTTTTGAGGGGTCATTTTTTATCTCTTCAATCCATTTTTCCACATATGGCCAAATCCTAATAAGGATACGATTCGCATAATCATATCGTTGTCTTGCATCAGTTCTGTCAATTGCATCATCTACGAGCTCAATGCACGAGTCAAAGGTATCAATTAAGTTACCACTTTCTTTGCCGTCATTGTTATACTCGCCGATTCGCGCATATTGGAGCAAAAGATTTATAAGTATTGCAGCATCTGGTATTTCCATTTTTTTCTGTTCTGTCACAGAAATAGCATCTTCTGTTAATTTAACATTATTAAGCATGATTCCTGTCTTAAATGTACCTGGAAACTCGGTGCAAATACAGCCTTCTATGTAGCAGTCCTCTAAAATATTTGCGATGCTATGAAGAATATACTTGATTATGCAATTTGTTTTTTGATCTTTTTCCTTTAACAAAGCGAGATATTTTTTAAGATATTCTTCCTCATCACCTTCTAAATCCTTTGGTACGGTCGGATACATGGTTGCATTGTCTACCGACTGCATAAATACTCCTAATGTTGCAAAGTCACTATAAAGAATATGACCTTCTTCGTGTCCAATAAGACCTATTAGACTAAGATTTTTTAACATTCTTGTAGGATAATCAGCGGTAATATAATTGCCGCAGTTAATGTTTATTATCTTATTGTCCGTGTAGGCAATATCAGCACTGGGAGAATCATCCCACTCAGTCCTAACCTTTATCTTTCGCTTATATCTTCCGCTTGTCGCCTCTGCAATATCCATCAGGTATGCACAATATGCTTTTGAAGAGAACAGTTCCTTATCTGTAATTTTTGACTTAGCATCTGCTATCATTTGATGTATCTTTTTATGTGATGTTCTCAAATTCCATTCATTCCTTCCATATTTTTTCTCTCAGCATTCTATCAGTAGTTATTCCGAAATAGCTTGCAGCACTATCGACAA
>JAFSZR010000074.1 GCA_017459135.1 Lachnospiraceae bacterium
GTCGGTTTCGGACTTTTGCTTATAGCTGCTGAACCGGATTTATCAACGACCGTATGCTTATTTATGGTTATGGTCACCATGCTTTACATTTCGGGATTAAGCTATAAAATAATAGGTCTTATACTTTTGATTTTTATCCCCGTTGCAGGAAGCTTTTTGTGGTATATTCAGTTACCGGGTGATAAAATATTATTAAAGCAATATCAGATAAACCGTATATTATCGTTTGTATATCCGTCCAAATACGGTGAGGACTTTTCGCAGCAAAACAATTCGATTATGGCCATCGGTTCCGGACAGCTTACGGGAAAGGGATTTAATACTTCTACAATAGCTACCGTAAAGGATGCCAATTTTATTTCCGAACAACAGACAGATTTCATTTTTTCTGTTATAGGAGAGGAATTGGGCTTTATCGGAAGTGTAATTATTATTGCAATTATATTGTTAATAGTGTTACAATGTATAAGGATTGCCAGAAGGTCCAAAGATTCATGCGGAATGCTTCTTGCAACAGGAGTCGGAACACTTATAGCTTATCAATCTTTTATTAATATAGGTGTTGCTACGGGGGTTTTGCCTAATACCGGTATACCGTTACCTTTTATAAGCTACGGACTAAGTTCGTTGCTCAGTATATCGATAGGCGTTGGTATTGTACTAAATGTCAGTCTTCAAAAATCGCTATATTGACGATTCAAATAAAAAAGTCTGATACTACAGGAGAAAAAGATAATGAATATTGGGTTAATCGCACATGATGCAAAGAAAAAACTTATGCAAAATTTTTGTATTGCTTATAGGGGAGTAATGTCAAAGCACGAGCTTTATGCTACGGGAACTACGGGAAGAATGATAGAAGAGGTTTCTAATCTTACTGTTCATAAATTCCTTGCGGGACATACGGGCGGAGAGCAGCAGCTTGGCTCTATGATCGAAAATAACTCTATTGATATAATGATTTTTTTGAGAGATCCTGAAACAAAGAAATCTCATGAAATGGATATAAATAATATTTTTACATTATGTGATATACATAATATTCCTCTTGCAACCAATCTTGCAACCGCAGAGCTTATGATTAAGGCTCTTGAAAGAGGAGATTTAGAGTGGAGAGAGCTTTTTAAGCACTAAGGATAATGAGAGAAATTACAAATTTTATTAAATCAATTTTCATATTTATATTTGTTTGTTTAATATTTGTTATAGCAACATTTATGAACAATAAATTAAGCAAACCTTATGCGGATGTGAGTCTTTCTGTTCCGATTACCATGGAAGGCACGCTTACCGCAGACAAACTTGATTCAAGTTTTGATGATACGGTTATTTACAGGGATAATAATATAAACAGCGATCTTTTCGGTGATTGTTATTATGCTTTGCTGGTTAATGAAACCGATAAATATGCCTATGCATCAAAAAATGTATTTAAAAGAATGTATCCTGCAAGTATGACAAAGCTTATGACGGCAATTGTTGTGCTTGACAGTGTAAAATCCGGTCAAATCAGTCTGGATGATACGGTTACGGTTTCAAACCATTATGATTTATCGGCCGAAGGCGGCGGAGTAAACGAACTTGGAATCGGTTCTCAAATAACCGTAAAAGATCTGCTTTATACACTTCTTATCAAATCCAATAATTATTATGCGCTTATTTTAGCCGATTATGTTGCCGGCAGTGAACAGGCTTTTGTTGAACTTATGAATCAAAAAGCCAAATCCATCGGGGCAACAAATACTCATTTTGCCAATCCTCACGGTTTGGATAACGTAGACCATTATACTACGGCTTATGATATATATTTAATTATAAAGGAAGCGTACAGCTATGATGTTATAAAGGATATAGATACAAACCAAACATATAGCTATACTTATTATAATTCAAACGGAAATCCTATTTATGTAGATATTGAAGCTACAAATTATTTTATTTCCGGAGGTGCAAAGCTTCCTTCAAACTTTGAAATTAAGGTTTGGAAAACCGGAACTACGGACGGTGCCGGTAATTGTCTTGCAATGTATCTTACTAAAGACGGAAAGGATTATGTAATGGTTGCTTCATGCGGAGAATCAAAACCGGTTTTATATGATGCGATTGTTACAATGCTTTGTCTTGTAAATTAATTATTTGGTGAATGACTAATGGATAAAAACAAAAAGGTTATTAACTTTAACAGAAATATAAAGTTTAATATCGCAACCGCAATTATAGGTGCCATTACTTTGTATGTAATTATAGTTATATTTATGGCTATAAAAAAAGAACCTGTAACGACATACAAGGTTAATAAAACAGATATCAATAATAATATTATCATTGAAGGCCTGGTTGTAAGGAATGAACTTGTATTAAATTCCGATAAATCCGGATATGCGTGTTATTATATAAGAGACGGTGAAAAAGTCATGAAGAACTCTACCGTTTGTACCATCGATGAATCGGGGCAGCTTTATAACACGATTAACGATTCCGAAAGCTATGATGATTTGCTTAATGCCGATGATTATAACGAAATAAGAAATCTTATTTCATTATATAAAATATCATACAAGGATGTCAGTTTTTATAATGCCTATAATTTTGAAAACAATTTGAATAATAAAGTCCTGGAATTGACAAATGAAGTATTGATGCAGCAGGTCGGTGGTACAAGCACAACACTTTCAGGTGTTTCATCTCCCGAAAGCGGTCTTGTTACATATTATGTCGACGGATATGAGAACTTTAATATCTATGATGTAAATAAGGCAAGTTTTGATAAATCACTTTATAAGAAGAATACATTAAAAACCGGTGATATTATTTCTGCGGGAACGCCTGTTGTTAAGGTTATACCGAGTGAAAAATGGAACATAATACTTCCGGTTACCGATGATCAGGTTGCGGCCATTAAAGCTATTTATCCGGAAGAAGGCGACAGGATTAATTTCAGAATCAATAATTCATCATATGATATGTATATGCCTTTTGAAATATTTAACGGTTCCGATGGTACATATTTAAATATCTCTCTGGATAAATATATGCTTAATTTTATATCAGAAAGATTTGTATCGGTTGAAATTATTCTTGAAGATGATGCCGGACTTAAAGTTCCTGTTTCGGCACTTACGGAAAAAGAAGTTTATCAAATTCCGCTTTCATATTTATCCGGCGGCGGAAATCAGTCTACAAACAATAAATTGAATGTCCAGGTTATGGGACAGGATAACGAAGTAACAATCAAGCAGGTTTCACCGATAATTTATAAAACGGATGAAGAATTTTGTTATGTGGATCCGTTGGCATTTGATGAAACGGATGTAATTCTTGATATAAATACAAACGAAAATATGGCTGTTTCACTTATACCTAAAGTAACCATAGAAGGCGTGTATTCAGCCAATCGCGGAATTGCCGAATTTAAAATGGTTACGGTGATTAAAACTATCGATGATTTTGCTCTTGTTAAAAGTGATGAATCTCTGAATATATATGATAATATTATTTTGGATTCAGATAAAGTTTATGAAAATCAAATTATATACTAAGGTGGTGCAATTAAATGCTTAAAGAAAATCTTGATAATGTAACCGAAAATATTAATGCTGCTTGTGCCAAAGTAGGTAGAAATCCCGAAGAAGTAACGCTTGTAGCCGTAAGTAAGACCAAACCTTTATCGGACATTGAGGAGCTTATGACCTATGGTGTTGTTGAGTTCGGAGAAAATAAGGTTCA
>JAFSZR010000075.1 GCA_017459135.1 Lachnospiraceae bacterium
CTGTGAGCCTTAGCTCGCTCAAACATATCCTTTTGCATCTGCTCGAGCATTTCTCCAACTTTTTATTTAATTCACCAAAAGGTACAACAACCTTTTCTCTTGTATCACGTCTAACAACTACAGCCTGTCCTGCTTCAATATCCTTTGGTCCTACCTCAACACGAAGCGGTATACCGCGCATTTCCTGCTCGGCAAACTTGAATCCCGGATTCTTGTCAGATGAATCAACTTTAACTCTGTAATCTGAAGCAAGAAGCTGTCTAAGTTCTTCCGCCTTGTCAAGTACGCCTTCCTTCTTCTGCATGATAGGGACTATCATAACCTGAACAGGTGCTACCTTAGGTGTAAGCACAAGTCCGCTGTCATCACCGTGAACCATGATAAGCGCACCGATAACTCTTGTGGTCATACCCCATGAAGTCTGATGTACATACTGAAGCTTATTGTCCTTATCTGTATATTGAATTTCGAATGCTTTAGCAAATCCGTCGCCAAAGTTATGGCTGGTACCTGACTGAAGTGCTTTTCCGTCATGCATAAGCGCCTCAACGGTATAGGTAGCTTCCGCACCCGCAAATTTTTCTTTCTCGGTTTTTCTTCCCTTAATAACAGGAATAGCAAGATAGTCCTCAAGAAAATCAGCATATACATTTAACATCTGTATAGTTCTTTCCTCTGCTTCCTCTGCCGTAGCATGAGCTGTATGTCCTTCCTGCCATAAGAATTCTCTTGAACGAAGGAAAGGTCTTGTTTCTTTCTCCCATCTTACAACGGAGCACCATTGGTTATATACCTTTGGCAAATCTCTGTAAGATTCTATATTTTTCTTATAGAAATCGCAGAACAACGTCTCCGAAGTAGGTCTTACGCAAAGTCTCTCCTGAAGAGGATTGAGTCCTCCATGAGTAACCCATGCAACCTCAGGTGCAAATCCTTCTACATGATCCTTTTCTTTTTCAAGCAGACTCTCCGGAATAAACATCGGAAGATATACATTTTCAACGCCCGTTGCCTTAAATCTTGCATCAAGCTCATTTTTAATTCTCTCCCAGATTGCAAAACCTGCCGGTTTAATAACCATGCATCCCTTTACGCTTGTATAGTCAATAAGCTCTGCCTTAAGTACAACGTCTGTGTACCATTGAGCAAAATCTTCTTCCATAGAAGTTATCTGTTCTACCAATTTCTTGTCCTTAGCCATTTATCTTTCTCCTTATTAATAAATCTAGTTTCGCATATTTATAACACATATCTTATATCACAGGTTTTAAAACTCATCAAGCTCAATTATATCAAATGCTTTTCCGTAAGGCTCTTTTTTGAAAACCATATGCTCGTTTGTAACCGGATGTTCAAGTTCGATTCGCGATGAAAAAAGCGCAATCTGTTTTATACCCTTTTTAACATTTTTAAATTTCGGATTATATTTTGTATCTCCCCAGACACCGCAGCCCAAGTTTGCCATCTGTACTCTTATCTGATGATGTCTGCCTGTCAAAAGCTCAATAAGAACATAACTAAGCACTCCCTCATCAGTTTCAAACTCATCCAAAAGCTCATATGTCAGTTCAGCCTTTTTTGCACCCTCAACAGACTTGTCACATATTTTCGAGATATTGGTTTTTTTATCTTTAACCATATAATCGGAAAGTTCGCCGTATTCCTCGGGCAATTCTCCGGTAAGAACGGCCTGATAATATTTTATCATCGTACCGTCAGTCTGTTGCTTTGAAAGCTTCGCAGCCGCTTCCTTATTCTTGGCAAAAATCATTACTCCGCCCACCGGTCTGTCAAGTCTGTGAAGCATTGCCACGTAAGGTTCTTCATTTGAGTCCGAATTTTCAAATATATAATTTTTAACAATCGTAACCATATCCTCGTCATTTGTTTTATCGCTCTGCGACGGTACTCCCACCGGCTTAACGCACGCAAGCATATGGTCATCTTCAAATAAAATGTCCAATTTCATTTTACTAATCCTTCTTCAATGTAAACATACCGCTGCCTGAAGGCTTTTCATTTTCAACATTATTTGTTTCAGATACGTTATCGGAAGCATTGCTTCCGTAAGCATTATTTTGAACAGTATTATTAAAATTTCCGTAGGCATTATTCTGTGTCGGATTATATGCATTATTCATTGCAGCATTGTAAGGATTCATATTGTTACCCGGTGCTCCGCCCATATTTTGCTGCTGATAGCCGTTTGAATAAAGGTTTCCGAAAACACTTGAAGAATCCGGTCCTCCCATAGGATTATTGGTATTTTGTGGAGGTGTCGGACCGTTATTTCCTACACCTCTTTGTGCATCATAAAACGCATAACCGGTGATAAAGAATACTGCCAGACCAAATATAAGTGTTACGAGATTATCGCTTATAAGACTTCCTGCCACATTAAGCGAAAGTCCGTATTTGTTTTCCATTGACTTAACAAGCATATACGAAAAAACCACACTTATAAGATATAAAGCTCCCGGGATGTACCAATACTTATCAAGCGGTTCATTTTCATCAGCCTTTTCAGAGACAGAAACCAAAGCCCAATAAACGGATGCAAGAAGCAAAAGCAAAATAATAAGACCAAAACCAATACCCGGAAGGTATGAAAGAATTTTAATCAATTGTGTAAGAACTATTCCCACAGCAACCGAAATAATTATACTTAGTATCTTTATACTACCATGAAATTTGTATGTATCTCCAATAAAAAGTGCATATGCACATATTCCCTCAAGTGCCGCAATGCCAAGACCTATGATTATTGCTAACGTCTCAACCTCGCCGGTAAATGCATTTATAAGGGTAAATATAGTTTGTAAAGCCCACAGAATACCTGCAAGAACATATAACGTTGTATTGTTTTGTCTCATCTTAAACCTCCAAACACCAATGATACCAAATAATAATTTCTGTATTGATTATTAAATTATTACAATCCGTTTGCAACATCTACAAGATACTGACCATAAGCAGTCTTCATAAGAGGTTCAGCAAGTTTAAGGAGCTGATCCTTATCTATAAATCCACGTCTGTATGCAATTTCTTCTATACATGAGATGTACATACCCTGTCTTTTCTGGAAAGCAGCCACAAAATCAGCCGCATCAAGAAGCATATCGTGATTACCGGTATCAAGCCATGCAAAGCCTCGTCCTAAAGTTTCAACCATAAGGTCGCCTCTTTCAAGATATGCATTGTTTACGCTTGTAATTTCTATCTCGCCTCGTGCGGAAGGCTTAACATTTTTAGCTATTTCAACTACATCATTATCATAGAAGTAAAGTCCCGGTACAGCATAATTTGACTTTGGATGCTCAGGTTTTTCTTCGATAGACAAAGCCTTTCCCGTTTCATCAAACTCAACAACACCATACTCTCTCGGATCCTTTACATAATATCCGAAAATAGTTGCACCCTTTTCACGTGATGCAGCATTTCTTAATACCTTTGAAAAGCTCTGACCGTAGAAGATATTATCTCCTAAAACAAGAGCAACGCTGTCACTTCCGATAAATTCCTCACCGATTATAAATGCATCAGCAAGTCCTCTCGGTGTTTCCTGAATTTCATATGAAAACTTCATACCAAGCTGTGAACCGTCACCGAAAAGCTCCTCAAATGTAGGCAAATCTCTCGGTGTTGATATTATAAGTACTTCTCTTATTCCTGCAAGCATAAGAGTTGAAAGCGGATAGTAAATCATCGGCTTGTCATATACAGGCATAATCTGCTTTGATACAGCCTTTGTAAGCGGATAAAGTCTTGTTCCCGAACCACCTGCTAAAATTATTCCTTTCATATCAAAACTCCTCTCGTAATTACTTATCTTTATGAACCAAACAGGCTTGTCCGACATTTTATGTCATTACAAACCTGTTTACGTTTAAATCATTTAATTATTTACCTGCGTACATATCCTCGTAATACTTCTGATAGTCCCCGCTTGTTACGTTCTTCATCCAATCCTCATGCTCAAAGAACCAGGCTATAGTCTTTTTAATACCCTCAGCAAACATTGTCTCCGGGAACCAACCGATTTCAGCCTTAATCTTATCAGGTGCGATTGCATATCTTCTGTCATGACCCTTTCTGTCTTCAACATAAGTAATCAAATCTTTTGATACAAGTTCTTTTCTCGGGTCACCGTCAGGAAGCATTTCCTGAAGTGTATCTATAATGATATTTATAATCTCGATGTTCTGCTTCTCGTTATGTCCGCCGATATTATATGTCTCAAAAAGCTTACCCTGCTCCTGAACCATATCTATAGCCTTTGCATGATCTTCAACAAATAACCAGTCACGAACATTCTTGCCGTCACCGTATACAGGAAGTTTCTTGCCTGAAAGTGCATTGTTTATAATAAGCGGTATAAGCTTCTCAGGGAACTGGTAAGGACCATAGTTGTTACTGCAATTTGTTATATTTGCAGGGAACTTATAAGTGTCCATATATGCCTTTACAAGCATGTCCGAAGAAGCTTTACTTGCCGAATATGGGCTATGCGGATCATAAGGTGTAGTCTCATAGAAAAATGCATTATCATCATCAGGAAGTGATCCGTAAACCTCATCGGTTGAAACGTGAAGGAACTTCTTTCCTTCCTTGAAGCCGCCGTCAGGAAGCTCCCAAGCTGCCTTTGCGCAGTTAAGCATAACTGCTGTTCCGAGTACGTTTGTCTGAACAAAGACCTCAGGGTTTTTAATACTTCTGTCAACGTGTGACTCAGCCGCAAAATGTACGACTCTGTCTATATCATTTTCAGCGAAAATCTTTGCTATGGCATCCTTATCACAGATATTTGCCTTAACAAACGTATAATTATCTCTGTTTTCAACATCTTTTAAGTTCTCAAGATTTCCGGCATAGGTAAGTGCATCAACATTAATAATTCTTATCTCATTATCGTACTTTTTAAACATGTAATGAATGTAATTAGAACCGATAAATCCGGCTCCTCCGGTTACAAGATATGTTCTCATTATTTTTCCTCCTAAATCTTTTCAAACACAGATGTGACACAATGTCTGTCTCTATGTCACATAATAAATCATTTACTCTTACTTCGCAAGGATTTCCTTTAAGATTCGGTTAACCTCGCCCGGATCAGCCTTACCCTTCATGGCTTTCATGGTCTGTCCTACCAGGAATCCGATTGCTTTTTCCTTACCGCTCTTATAGTCTTCAACCGACTTCGGATTTGCGGCAACGATTTCTTCAATCGTCTTTGTAAGTGCTCCCTCGTCATTTACGGTCTTAAGTCCGTTTTCTTCAACATATTTTTCCGGCTCAATATCATCCGTAAATATCTTTTCGAAAACTTCCTTTGCAACTGAGCCGTTTATAACTTTCTTATCAACCATATCTATGAGCTTGGCAAGATTCTTTGCAGAGAAGGAAAGATCATCCGCATCCTTATCATGCTCCTTCATAAGTCTCATAGTCTCAACCATAAGCCAGTTGGAAACCTTCTTTGGCTCTGCACCGAGTGCTATGGTTTCCTCGAAGATATCAGCCATCTTCTTGGAATTGGTTATAATGTCTATATCATACTCAGGTATGCTGTACTCATCTTTGTAACGTATTCTCTTTTCATCACGAAGCTCAGGCTGGCGCGACTTAATATCATCAAGGAATTCATCCGTTACTATTATAGGTACAAGGTCAGGATCAGGGAAATATCTGTAATCCTGCGCATCTTCCTTTGAACGCATTGCATAAGAATAACCTTTTTCGTCATCCCATCTTCTTGTTTCCTGAATAACCTTCTCGCCGGATTCAAGAATGTCTATCTGACGTTCCTTTTCATTTTCTATCGCTCTTGCAATAGCCTTAAACGAGTTAAGGTTCTTCATCTCGGTTCTAGTACCGAATTCTTCGGAACCTTTTTCTCTTATCGAAAGGTTTACATCCGCTCTCATCGAGCCTTCGTTAAGCTTACAGTCAGAAGCACCGAGATATTGAATTATAAGTCTTAATTTATCAAGGTAAGCTATAACCTCTTCAGCCGAACGCATATCCGGCTCTGAAACTATCTCTATAAGAGGCACACCCGAACGGTTATAATCCACAAGTGAGGTATCGGTAAACGAATCATGCACAAGCTTACCCGCATCTTCCTCCATGTGAATCTCATGTATTCTTACAAATTTCTTTTCTCCCTCAACCTCTATCTCAACCTTACCGTCGCGGCAGATAGGAAAATAAAGCTGCGATATCTGGTAGTTCTGAGGATTATCAGGATAGAAATAATTCTTTCTGTCAAATTTACCTTTTCTTGTAATATTACAATTAGTAGCAAGACCAACGGCAACAGCCTTTTCGAGCACCGCCTTATTTAATACGGGAAGTGAACCCGGCATACCTGTACATACAGGGCAGGTATGGGTATTCGGTTCTCCGCCGAATGCTGTTGAACATCCGCAGAATATTTTGGTCTTTGTAGCAAGCTCTACGTGGACTTCAAGTCCTATGACGGTTTCATATGTCTTCTCCATATCTTAAAGCCCCCTTTCCGCAATTGCCGGTCTCTTGTATTCCCTGCTTTGCTCGTATGCATATGCAGCTCTTATGATAGTCTTTTCATCAAATGTCTGTCCGAGAAGCTGCAAGCCTATCGGAAGACCGTTTTTATCATATCCGCAAGGAAGTGATATACCCGGAAGTCCCGCAAGGTTTACGGATACCGTATATATATCGCCAAGATACATCTTAATCGGATCGCTTAAGGACTCGCCGCATTTAAGGGCTGTAGTCGGAGCAACTGGTCCGAGTATAACATCATATTTCGAAAATGCATCATCAAAGGCTTTCTTGATAAGAGCCTTGGTCTTTAATGCCTTTACATAATAAGCATCATAATATCCCGAGCTAAGTACAAATGAGCCAAGCATAATTCTACGCTTAACCTCCGCACCGAATCCCTCGGAACGTGTCTTTTTATACATATTGTGAAGATCTGTATAATTTTCCGTTCTGTATCCGTACTTAACACCGTCAAATCTTTCAAGGTTTGACGAAGCCTCTGCTGAAGCAATTATATAATAAGCCGGTATTGCATAATCAACCATACCGAGCGAGAATTCTTCAACCACGGCACCTTTTTCTTCAAGTACCTTTGCTGCGGCAAGAACAGCATCCTTAACCTCAGGGTCGATACCCTCGGCAAGATAATCACTCGGAATACCTATCTTCATTCCCTTTACGTCATCTACGAGTGCACTTGTGAAATCGGAAGCAGCTTCGCTGTAAGAAGTCGAATCCTTATCGTCATGCTGACATATAACTTCAAGTATAGTTGCACAGTCTCTGACATCCTTAGCTATAGGTCCAATCTGATCAAGAGATGAACCGTAAGCGATAAGTCCGTAACGGGATACTCTTCCGTAAGTCGGCTTTATACCCGTAACACCGCAAAACGATGCAGGCTGTCTTATCGAACCACCCGTATCCGAACCAAGCGCATAAGGTACTTCTTCAGAAGAAACAGCCGCTGCCGATCCACCCGATGAACCACCCGGAACCCTGTCCAAATCCCAAGGATTTTTGGTTGCTCCGAAATATGATGTCTCAGAAGTACTACCCATGGCAAACTCGTCCATATTGGTCTTGCCGATTATAACCGCACCTGCTTCAATAAGCTTTTCCACTGCCGTTGCAGTATATGTCGGAACAAAATTTCCGAGTATTTTTGAAGAACATGTTGTAAGAAGTCCCTTGGTACACATATTGTCTTTTATGGCAACAGGTACGCCTGCAAGAGGTCCCGTAAGCTCTCCCGCATCAATCTTCTTTTGAACTTCCTCTGCCTGCTTTAAAGCACCCTCTTTATCAATCGTAACAAAGGAATTTACATCCTTTTCCAGATTTTCTATACGACGGAGGCTTTCTTCTACGGCTTCTTTAACGGTTACTTCTTTATCTTTAATTTTCTTTCCAAGTTCTACTGCCGTCAAACTCATCAAATCCACAAAAGCCACCTCCTAATCAAATGTCTTCGGAACGTCGTAACAACCGTTTCGTTCCTCCGGTGCATTGGCGAGCATATTCTCCCTGTCATCACCGTTTGTAACCACATCCTCCCTAAACACATTGCTTATTGGGAATGCGTGGCTCATTGCCTCAACATCGTTTGTATCAAGTTCATCCAACTTGCCGACATAATCAAGCATATTGGACATATCCTTTTTAGCCTGTTCCTTCTCTTCATCGGAAAGTTCAAGCTTAGCAAGGATTCCTACATAATCAATTGTTTCATCAGTTATAACCATATAAAACCTCGTTTCTAAACTCACAATAAGTTTCATTAAAACGCTTAAGCATATCTATTTTATTGTTAAATCTTCTACTGTCTGACTTTAATATGAACCTCACGAAGCTGCTGTTCCGTAACCTCGTTAGGTGCACCGCACATAAGATCCTGTGCTGTTCCGCTCATAGGGAACGGAATAACTTCTCTTATATTTTCTTCTTCCTTAAGAAGCATAATCATACGGTCAACACCCGGTGCCATACCTGCATGTGGAGGTGCTCCGAACTGGAATGCACTGTAAAGTGCTCCGAATTTTGCTTCAAGAACTTCTTTATCATAACCGGCAATCTCAAATGCCTTTTCCATAATCTGCATATCGTGATTTCTTACGGCACCCGATGAAAGCTCTACACCGTTACATACGATATCATACTGGTATGCAAGAATCTCAAGCGGATCCTTTTCATTTAACGCTTCAAGTCCTCCCTGAGGCATTGAGAACGGATTGTGCGTAAATCCGATTTTCTTGGTCTCGTTATCATACTCATACATTGGGAAGTCATTTATATAACAGAAGCAGAAAGCTTTCTTTTCAAGCAAATCAAGTCTTGTTCCAAGTTCTGTTCTTATCTGTCCCGCAAAGAGTGATGCCTGCTTTTCGTTATCCGCTATGAAGAAGATTGTATCTCCTACGCTAAGTCCTGCAAGATCTTTGAGTTCTCCCTTCATATCATCAGGTATGAACTTATCGATAGGTCCCTTATATGAACCGTCCTCCAAAACTTCAAGATATCCGAGTCCGCCCATGCCGATTGATGTTGCAAACTTAAGCATCTTCTCATGCTGACCCTTTGAAAGCTTGGCATGAACATTTATAGCTCTTACGGTCTTATTCTGGAACGGCTTAAATGTACATCTGTTAAAGAACTCTGACAAATCTATGATAAGAAGCGGATTACGTAAATCCGGCTTATCCGTACCGTACTTAAGCATAGCTTCCTTATAACTTATAATAGGATAAGGTGCCTCGGTAACAGCATAACCCTCAGGTGCAAATTTCTTAAATGCTGCGGTAAGTACTTCCTCTCCTACCTTAAATACATCTTCCTGGGTTGCAAAGCTCATCTCAAAGTCAAGCTGATAGAACTCTCCCGGCGAACGGTCTGCTCTTGCATCCTCATCTCTGAAGCAAGGAGCTATCTGGAAATACTTATCAAATCCCGACACCATAAGAAGCTGCTTATACTGCTGCGGTGCCTGAGGAAGTGCATAGAACTTACCCTTATATCTTCTTGAAGGAACGATGTAATCTCTTGCTCCCTCAGGTGATGAAGCGCAAAGGATAGGTGTCTGGATCTCAATAAATCCAAGTTCTGTCATCTTCTGTCTTAAGAAACTTATAACATTCGATCTGAAAATCATTGTATCCTTAACCTTACGGTTTCTTAAATCAAGATAACGATATTTAAGTCTTACATCTTCTCTTACCTCTTTTGAAGTTGTAACCTCAAAAGGAAGCTGTCTGTAAACCTTTCCGAGTATATCAACCTCATGAGCCTCAAGCTCGATTGTTCCTGTAGGAATCTTAGGATTATAAGTTTCCTCATCTCTGTGCTGAATATTACCCTTAACGGAAATGCATTCTTCTCTGGTTATTCCGTCGAGCAAGCTTGTATCTCTCATTACCACCTGCATAACTCCGTACATATCTCTTAAGTCGACAAATGATACTCCGCCATGATCTCTTATATTTTCTACCCATCCGGCAAGTCTTACGTCCTTACCTACGAAATCCTCGGTAATATTTTCCATGGTCATGTCTCTGTAAATATTTGGTTGCATATCTTTTCTCCTTTTTTACATAAAGAGCCCCGAAGCCATAATGATATGACTTCGGGGCGAATAAACAGTTTATCCGCGGTACCACCCGCATTGAAGCTTAAGCTTCCACTCTTAACCTGTAACGGTGGTCAGCCGTATATACCTAGACCTCTTACTTTGCCAAACCAAGATGTAGGCTTCAGCATATCTGCTCAGGTAGTGTTCCGCTTAGTACGGTGTCATGTTATGGCTCTCAGTCAACGACCATATTCCCTGTCATGTCCTTTTACAAGCAGTCTCCGTCAACGCATTTTTCTGTATAGCTTTTTATATTATATGATAAGTTTTATCAAAAGTAAAGGCTTTTAAACAGTTTTTAAAAGTTTAAACAAATTTTATTCTCTCTTTAATCTTTTATCAATAATCCAGCCTCATTTGAATTATTTCAGCAAATCGTGGAAGCTTAAGCGATAAATAACCATAGTGCGATACATCAACCAAACCTTTGTATTTTAATCTTTCACGATATACGGACATATTACTTGAATTAATATTTATGGCATTTCTGATATCGGCAATCTTCATTTCACCATTTTTTATTATCAATCCAATAATTTCTTTTTCTTTTGGTGACAACTCAAACCATATTTTTTCATATACATAATTCTCAAGATAATCATCATATTGTGGTAAAACACTGTTCAAATCAGCATCCTTTGAATTTGACCCGTATTTTTTCCAAAACAGATATCCAAGCACCTGATAAGCAAATGCATACCCTTTTGTAAGCTTGCCCATTGTCTGTGCGGTTTCCGTATCAAGATTAAATATATTTTTGTAGCTTCTTGTTATAGAATTCACACTCAACGGTTCAAGCATAATCTTCGGTGCACGATACAAAAATGTTAAAGTCTTTTCATTTTGCAAATTATAAATATTATCATAAAGACCTGTCATCAAAAGATAAACCGGCAATTTTTGTCTTAAAAGCATCTGAAATGTTCCTGCAAACACTTTAACATAATCATTATTTATAATTTCATCTATCGATATCAAAAGACGTTTGCCTTTTTTTGCAATCTCTCCAACCATACATTCTAATGCAGTACCTATGTCGTATATTGGATTTCCGTTTTCAATATGAACACCTAATCCAAAAGCAGAAAAATCGAAATTTGCTGCAACAAAGTTCTTTCTTAAATCTTTAATACTGTATAACTTCGAAGCTATCGACTGCAATATATCTGTGTCCGGTATTGTATTTACCACTATCCAATTTTCATCTTCTGCAAGCTTTTCTGTAATCGACGCAAGCATAACTGTCTTGCCTGAGCCCCTTACTCCTGTAATCATATAGGCATGATTTGAAGCTTTATCCGCTGTAAATGTATCTATTATCTCACTTGTTTCCGAATACCTTGATATATATTCTGTCGGCTCTATTCCAAAAGAAATAGTAAATGGATTATCCGCCATTTTCATCATCTCCTCCTTTATAAATCGCCTAATATTTATATCTTATTTCAACTATTAGTTCATCCTTTAATCTTGTTATATCTTTCAATTTTTATATCTCGTTATATTTTGTTATAACTTTAAACCAACATTTATATCTTGTTATAACTTTTATATTAATTTTATATCTTGTTATAACTTTTGTCAATAATACGATTCAATATAGGTACTCATATACTAATCATTTACCCATAACCATTTATTTAGCCTTATGCTTTCTAACACCGTTAGCCATATATGCCGGCATCATTAATAACGCCCTTAAAAACCCGTAACCTGCATACCTGTATGTCTTAAAGGTCATCAATGCCGCCTTTAACTTGTTATGTGACTTGCTACCCTTAATATCGCGGTACTTAAGAAGAGGCTCATTTATGTTACAAGCCCTTGCACCATCTTTAAGACAAAGAAGCCAGGTATAATAATCCTCATGTGCATCCCTGTCATGTTTCATCGGATATTTTTTCATCAGTTCTCTTTTTGCAAGAACCGCCGAACAGTTAATATGGTTTGAACGTTTCAAATCCTTAAGTGTTATTTTTTCTTTATCAAATCCGATTATCAGTCCGAGTGCGTCACCGTTTTCGTCTATCATTTCTCTTGAAGAGGTACAGATATCCGAATTGGTGGTTTTTATAAACTCAAGCTGTTTTTTAAGCTTATCGCTTGTCCACATATCATCTGCATCAAGATATGCCACATACTCACCTCTCGCTATATCCACTCCAAGATTACGGGTTTTCGCGACTCCAAGATTTTCTGAATTCTTCCTGACTATAATCCTTGTTTTATCCTTTAAAACATTGTGATTATTTTTTACATAATCAAGCACTGTTTCAAGCGAATTATCCGTGGAGCAATCATCTATAACGATTATCTCCTTGTCTACCTCCTGAACCAGCGCCGAGCGAAGTGCATCCAATATATAGCTTTCAGCGTTATAAAGTGGAATAATTATAGATACCATAATTTCAATTCCTTAATTTTACAATTCCTATTCATGGTAATCCTGCCTGACAATGCCGAAATTATCAGCAAACAATGCAAAACATTTACCTTTTATATTTTTCCAGTTTATCCTTAAACACCATCTTCATAATCTTTTCGGTCGCATGTCCGTCACAGGCACACATAAATTTATCTCTGAAATCTTTTACTTTTTGCTTATCGAAGTTTTTATCTATATCTTTTATATAATCTATCATTTCTTCATTTGTATAATGTATAGGTCCCGGAACAAAATCCTTGTAGTCATAATAAAAGCCACGCCAGTCATAATAATTATCCAAATCATATGCAAAGAAAAGCATAGGTCTTTCAAATAACGAATATTCAAATACAAGCGACGAATAATCCGATATGCATATATCCGAAACGCAGATTAAATCATCAATCGACATACTCTCCGTACAGTCAACGGCAAAATCTTTATACTCATCTTCTATTAAAACCTTGCTCTTTATAAACGGATGATGCTTAAATACAAGTATGTATTCATCTTTAAATGCCTCATAAAATTTGGCTATATCAAGTTCATCCGGCATCTTCGCCTTAGCAACCCTGCCTCTGAAAGTCGGTGCATAAAGAATAATCTTTCTGCCTTTTCTTTGCGGAAAAACCTTGTCCATATTTATACGTGCGTTTTCAATGTTCTTTTTATCATAAAAAAAATCAGACCTTGATATACCTATACCTATAGCAACGCCCTCTTTTAAGTTCATTGCTTCGGTATAAGCCCACTCAACCTCGGGTGCACTGACAGTCACGTAGGTATAATTTTTATGGTATGGGTACTTTTCCTGAGTTTTCCTGTTATCTCCGAATATAAGGTCTGCCGTACTCATACCGAACTTCTTAAAAGCACCGCAGCCGTGCCAAAGCTGGGTTACAACCGTTTCCTTTCTTAAAGGAAGGCAGGCAAAGACATTTGAAGCATCATTCATAAAGACGTAGCCTGCCGTCGCCACATCCTTTATCATATCTTCGCATAAAACACGATACTCTTTTCTTTTTACAAAGCCCATTTGAAGAAAGTGCGTATGAATCTTAAAATTATAATTATTCTTAAGCTCGTTATAGATATACTCCGAACTGTTGGTTATATGCGTCATACGTCCTTCAATAAAAATTATCTTTTTTTCGTCTACCGGTTTTTTTGCATATTTTTTGTAAAGCGAAGGATATTTTACCTTAAACATGTAAAATTTATAAAACTTCGCAAACGGTTTCTTTATCTTTTTAATTATTCTTCTTGTCCTGTAATAAACAAATCTTATTGCCTTATATGGCGTGGTTTCCTTTATTTTCGGAAAATATTTTGTATGTTTAAATCTTTCAAGCATCGGTTTTCTCCCTTATATGGTATATGTTATCATATTAATTAAAGCTCACATAATTTTTGTAGCATCTCCGACTCTGCAAAAAATAACACGCCCAAAAGGGCGTGTCAATATTTTTAGAACAAAAATATATTTTTAGAACATTTTTGTACAATCTTATATATGTAATTTATATGACAAATCTTATCTTTTATTTTTTTATAAACCTTCTTAAGGATAGATAAACAACTCCCATACCCGAATTAAGCATAAGTATTAATATCAGCGGTATATTTGAGTTGTCACCGGTTTGCGGTGATGCCGCTTTCTTTACTTCTGCCTTTACTGCAACAGAAAACTTAACAGTTACTTCGTCACCGTCATCAAATACTGCGGTAAGTGTATGCTCCCCTGCTGTTAACGTATCAAGGAACGCCGATTTAAGCTTTATGATTACGCTTCCTTTTAATTTTTCGTAATCATCAGCATTAACCGTATTTCCGTCAACCTTTACTCCAATACAGTGGTCATATGTAGTCTCATCACTTTCCGTACGATTAAATGTAAAATCAAGTGTACCTGTTGAGTCTTTCGTCCAGCTTGAACCTGCACCTGAAGTGTTTTTATATTCAGATTTCGCTACTGTATCTGTATTGTCTTTACTGTCTATATCGTCCTTTTTCTCTGAATCATCCTTCTTCTCAGTAATAGTTACTTTCAAACAAGCCGCATCTGAATCATTATGATTATCATCTCCTACAACCTTGTACCATACGTAATAGGTTCCGGCATTGGTAGCGGTAGGGATGGATGTGGTATATCCGGTTGTCGGAGCGGTGGTTGCGTTCGTTCCAAGGGCATACTGCATTGTACCGCCTTCGGCTGTTCCTGCGGTCACCAGTTCCTGGGCAGAGCCGTTGTAGGTCACAGATTTTGGCTTTGGATCTTCTTTCACAGTTGCTGCTTGAGCTTCTTTTTCATCGTCCGACGAAGACTCTGAAATTATCGCATGATCGGAATAAACAGAAGCAACATGATCGATTATTTCTATGTTGGTCAGCTCAACAAGCCTTCCTTGTTCAAGACTATAATCTGTTGTAAGGTTACAGCCCACTGCCAGATCAATCTGACTGCTCGTCAAATCCCTTGTTCCCTGTATATCATCACCGGTCAGATCCCCGAAATCCAGTGGCACATATGTGCTTGGCTGATATTGCTGAGGAATATAATTAGGATCTTCCTCTTTTTTTTCAGCCTCAGCAGCATCCCACGCCATTTTTCTTTGTTCTTCAAATGCTTCCCATCTGGCAATATGTCCAGCCTCTGCCAGCGTTTTTATCCATTCAAACCGGTTGTTTTTCCATGCAGCCGTTGCCGAGGTATTAACAGCACCTCCGGCCCCATTTTCTTCTCTCTTGTAAGAATAGGACATTCCTTCTTCGGGGATGGTCAGGACATTTTTTGCAACGTACTCGGCAGAAGTCCAATTTTCATTTACATATTGCTCCAGAGAGGGATCCGAGCAGAAGAAGAAACCAACACTTCCATTCAGGCTTGCATCTACACTATCCGGTATAAGTGCCGCATAATCAGCCGTAAGGACACTCTTCAATGCCGCAAAAGTATCTTCCGGACTATTGGAACACAGATAGTTATTCGAATAAACATACCGTACCTCAGTGCCATCTGCCTTGGTGATCAGATTCGCATACACCTGAGAATTTCCGCCGGTATATGCATGTGAAATAGTTCCCACCTTGCTTTGTACTACCCGACCCACATTACCCTCGGCATGAACACTTGTCGCAGGAACACTGACCATGATGGTCAAAAGCATAAGTATACTTATCAATCTTCTGGCTTTTTTCATTTTCATCACAAACATCCTTTCTGCAAATTATAGATATAATTGATTATAGGAAGAAAGTTTAATGATAGATAGGTTGAAAAAAGGTTAAAAAAGGTTGAAAAAAGGTTGAATATGAGTTAAATCGTATGAAATCTAGGGAAATCGGTTTAATTCACAACATTACTCACGGCTTATTATACTAATCAGATCATGTTTTTCATCAGTTTCGGTTTTCTCATAAAGATTGTTGATATATCGATAGACCATTGACCGTGATATTTTCATCTCTTGCGCTATTTCATTTGTTCGTATATCTTTTTCTCTCAGGATGATCCTTACCACATCGGTTTCCCTTGGTGTCAATCTGAACTGCGTGGTAAGTCCGAACAGTATTCGTCGGTTTTTCTCCTCTTCCTGCTGCAGAGATACCTCTTCGCTGTAGATATCCTGTCTGGTCATGTCCCTGACTTCTGACTGAATTATGCCGGTTATCTCGGGTATTACAAGACTCACTGTCAATACTGTCAAAGCAATACATATCATATAGTCCATCATGATGTTATCATTTCCGATGTATGTGTACAGAAGACCTGTCAGACATTCGAACCCCATCAGAATTCTTCCAAAGCTTGCCCACAATTCAGGTCGATCTGTCCTTGGTGCCAGAAGCCAGAACGAAAAGGTGATATAACCTATCATAAAAGACTCGCAGAATTGACGAATATACTGACCCACTACGGGCATATAAACAAAATCTGCCGGCACCCACACTGTTATTATCATGGAAAGCAGCATTATACCTGATAGTGCACTCCTTTTTTTCTTATCATATAACACCCCTATGATCAAATAGGACGGCACAGCAAAGAGTCTCGCCAATCCATACAGAACTCCCGACTGATCATCATAGGTATTAAAAACTATTCTGTGCGCCCTGCCCATGCACAAAAGAGCTGCCACAGTCAGCCCGCACAAC
>JAFSZR010000076.1 GCA_017459135.1 Lachnospiraceae bacterium
GACCATGCGGCAACTACCGCACTTGATCCCGGCGTACTTGAGGAGATGCTTCCTTATTTCAGTGAAAAATTCGGTAATCCGTCAAGTGTTTATACATTTGCATCGGGTAACAGGGAGGCGGTCAATAATTCAAGAAGAATTATAGCCGAAACTCTCGGGGCAAAACCGGCGGAAATATATTTTACCGCAGGCGGTTCCGAATCGGATAACTGGGCAATCAAAGGCGCGGCCTATGCCAATGCAGATAAAGGCAAGCATATCATCACAACAAAGATAGAACACCATGCAGTGCTTCATACAACAGAATACCTTTCCGAACATGGTTTTGATATAACATATCTTGACGTTGATGAAAACGGAATTATAAGGCTTGAGGATTTAAAGCGTGCGATAAGACCTGATACGATACTTATATCCGTTATGTTTGCAAATAACGAAATAGGTTCGATTCAGCCAATAAAAGAAATCGGGGATATTGCAAAAGAGCATAACATTTTATTTCATACCGATGCCGTTCAGGCGTACGCTCAGATTTCCATTGATGTAAATGCGTTAAATATTGATATGCTTTCAGCGAGCGGTCATAAGTTTAACGGACCTAAAGGAACGGGATTCTTATATATCAAAAACGGAACCGGGATAGATAACTTTATACACGGTGGGCAGCAGGAGAGAGGCAAACGTGCGGGAACCGAAAATGTACCCGGTATCGTCGGAATCGGTAAGGCAGCAGTTCTTGCACATAATTCTATGTCGGAACATATTCAAAAAGAAACCGAATTAAGAGATTATATTATAGACAATATTTTGCTTAAAATACCTTATGCAAGACTTAACGGTCACAGAACAAAAAGACTTCCGAATAATGTGAATTTTTCATTTCAATTCGTGGAAGGGGAGTCCTTGCTTATATTGCTTGATATGGCGGGAATCTGTGCTTCGAGCGGTTCGGCATGTACTTCGGGTTCGACCGACCCTTCACATGTCCTTACGGCGCTCGGACTTCCGAAAGAGGTTGCAAGAGGTTCTCTTCGTTTAACACTCGGTGCCGAAAATACAAAAGAGGAAATGGATTTTGTAATTAATCAAATTATAAAAAGTGTTGAGCAGTTAAGAAGTTCATCGCCGCAATATGACGATTTTAAAAATTCGTGGAGGTAAATATGATTTTTCCGGATTATCATCTGCATTCGTCATTTTCATCCGATTCGTCGGCCGATATGGCGGATAATATTAAAAATGCAAAAGAAAACGGTATTACATCCATATGCATAACCGATCATTATGATATAGATTTCCCTGTAAGACCCGATGAGCCCGAAATGGATTTTCAGCTTGATTATGAAACTTATATTAAATATATGAGTGAATTAAAAAAGAAGCTTTATCCGGATTTCGATTTGAGAATCGGTGTTGAAATGGGACTTATGTATGACTCAAAAGAAAAATGCAGCGATTTTGTTAAAGCACATCCCGAATTTGATTTTATTATAGCGAGTATCCATGTGGTGGATAATCTTGACCCTTATTATCCCGAATATTTTTCGGATAAATCCGACAAAGAGGGATATATGAAATATTTTGAGACTATTCTTGATGTTGTAAAAAAATATAATGACTACAATGTTTTCGGACATCTTGACTATATATTAAGATGCGGTAAAACCAAGGCTGATTTTTTTGACATCAAGGATTATTATGATGTATTTCACGAGATATTAAAGACAATAATTCAAAACGGAAAGGGCATAGAGCTTAATACCGCGGGATTATACAAAGGTCTCGGCTTTTGCCATCCGCATAAGGATATTCTTAAAATATATAAGGAACTCGGCGGTGAGATTATAACTGTAGGAAGTGATTCTCACGATGCAAAACATATAGGATACGGTTTTGATTTGGCAAAAGATATTTTACTTGATACGGGATTTAAGTATTATTGCACGTTTAAAGGACAAAAAGAAGAATTTCATTCCATATCATAAACAGATAAAGCGCTTTTTCCTAAAATAATCTTTAGTTGAAAGTGTATAAAAAAATGTCGCAAAAAAAAGAACATTTTACCAAATTTGCTCTTGAATTATACGCAAAAAAAAGGTATTATATCTTTGTGACTTTTCACAAGATTATTTACTGCGAGCCTAGCAGTATTAATAAACATTATTATTCAAAACTTAGGAGGAATAAAAAATGGCAGTAAAAGTAGCAATTAATGGTTTTGGACGTATCGGTCGTCTTGCATTCAGACAGATGTTTGATGCTGAAGGATATGAGGTTGTAGCAATCAACGACTTAACTAAGCCTTCAATGCTCGCACACTTATTAAAGTACGATTCATCACAGGGTAAGTATCAGTACGCTGATCAGGTTTCAGCTGATGATGAAGCAGGTACTATCACAGTATGTGGTAAGACTTTAAAGATTTATGCTGAGGCAGATGCAAGCAAGCGTCCTTGGGGAGAGCTTGATGTAGACGTTGTACTTGAGTGTACAGGTTTCTATGTATCAAAGGCTAAGTCACAGGCACATATCGATGCCGGTGCTAAGAAGGTAGTTATTTCTGCACCTGCAGGAAACGATCTTCCTACAATTGTTTACAGCGTAAACGAGAATACATTAACTAAGGATGATACAATCATTTCAGCAGCTTCATGTACAACTAACTGTTTAGCACCTATGGCTAAGGCTCTTAATGATTACGCTCCAATCCAGTCAGGTATTATGTCAACTATCCACGCTTATACAGGTGATCAGATGGTACTTGACGGACCACACAGAAAGGGCGATTTAAGAAGAGCTCGTGCTGCAGCTGTAAATATCGTTCCTAACTCAACAGGTGCTGCTAAGGCAATCGGCTTAGTTATCCCAGAGTTAAACGGAAAGTTAATCGGTTCTGCACAGAGAGTTCCTGTACCAACCGGTTCAACTACTATCTTAACTGCAGTAGTTAAGGGTACTAACGTAACTAAGGAAGGCATCAATGCTGCAATGAAGGCTGCTGCTTCAGAGTCATACGGTTACAATGAAGACCAGATCGTTTCATCAGACGTTGTTGGAATGAGATTTGGTTCATTATTTGATGCAACTCAGACTATGGTAGCTCAGATCGCTGATGATCTTTACGAGGTTCAGGTAGTTTCATGGTATGATAACGAGAATTCATACACTAGCCAGATGGTTAGAACTATCAAGTACTTCGCAGAGCTTGCATAATTATTGCTATAAAAAAGCTAGGCCTAAGAGGTCCGGTCTATATGGACCGGACCTCTTATTACTTTAAAACAAATCTAAGGAGGACAAATTTAAATGTCATTAAACAAAAAATCAGTAGATGATATTAATGTTAAGGGACTTCGCGTACTTTGTAGATGCGATTTCAACGTACCACTCAAGGAAGGACAGATAACTGATGAGAACCGTCTTGTAGCTGCACTTCCTACAATCAAGAAATTAATTTCAGACGGAGGAAAGGTTATACTTTGCTCACATCTTGGAAAGGTTAAGACAGAAGAAGATAAGCAGACTAAGACTCTTGCACCTGTTGCAAAGAGACTTTCAGAGCTTTTAGGTCAGGAAGTTAAGTTCGCAGCTGATGCTGAGGTTGTTGGTCCTAACGCTAAGGCAGCTGTTGAAGCTATGAAAGACGGAGATGTTATTCTTCTTGAGAATACTCGTTTCAGAGCTGAAGAGACTAAGAATGGTGAAGCATTCTCAAAGGATCTTGCAAGCATCTGTGATGTATTTGTAAATGATGCATTCGGTACCGCACACAGAGCTCACTGCTCAAACGTAGGTGTTGCAGGTCTTGTTGATACAGCAGTAGTAGGATACTTAATGCAGAAGGAAATCGATTTCCTCGGAAATGCAGTTGAGAATCCTGTAAGACCATTTGTAGCTATCCTTGGTGGTGCAAAGGTTGCAGATAAGCTTAATGTTATATCAAACCTTCTTGAGAAGTGTGATACACTTATTATCGGTGGTGGTATGGCTTATACATTCCTTAAGGCTAAGGGATATGAAATCGGTAAGTCACTTGTTGATGAGACTAAGATTGACTATTGTAAGGAAATGATGGAAAAGGCAGAAAAGCTTGGCAAGAAGCTTTTACTTCCTGTTGATTCGGTTATGATCGATGATTTCCCTAATCCTATCGATGCACCTGTTGAGACAGAAGTATTTGATGCTGATAAGATGGATGCAAATAAAGAGGGATGCGATATAGGACCAAAGACTATCGAGCTTTACTCAGATGCTGTTAAGTCAGCTAAGACTGTAGTTTGGAACGGACCTATGGGTGTATTTGAGAATCCAATACTTGCAACCGGTACAAAGGCAGTTGCAGCAGCTCTCGCTGAGACTGATGCTACAACAATCATCGGTGGTGGTGATTCAGCAGCAGCTGTTAACCAGCTTGGATTTGGCGATAAGATGAGCCATATCTCAACAGGCGGTGGCGCTTCACTTGAGTTCCTTGAGGGTAAGGAGCTTCCTGGTGTAGCAGCAGCTAACGATAAGTAATTTACGCAATTCATCACGATAGAGAAAGGAATTAATTTAAAATGGCAAGAAAAAAGATTATTGCAGGTAACTGGAAGATGAACATGACTCCAAGTCAGGCTGTTGCTCTTGTAAAAGAGCTTGAGCCACTTGTAAAGAATGATGCAGTAGACGTGGTTTATTGTGTTCCTGCTGTTGAGATTGTACCTGTTGTTGAAGCTGGTAAGGGCTCAAATGTACAGGTTGGTGCAGAGAATATGTACTTCGAGGATAAGGGTGCTTATACCGGTGAGACTTCGGCAGAGATGCTTGTTGATGCAGGCGTTAAGTATGTTATTATCGGTCACTCTGAGAGACGTGATTATTTCAAGGAAGACGATGAGCTTCTTAATAAGAAGGTTAAGAAGGCGTTTGAGGCAGGTCTTACTCCAATACTTTGCTGTGGCGAGAGCTTAGAGCAAAGAGAGATGGGCGTTACTATGGACTGGATCAGACTTCAGATTAAGTCAGACTTAAAGGATATCACAGCTGATCAGGTTAAGGAGCTTGTTATAGCTTATGAGCCTATCTGGGCTATCGGAACAGGTAAGACTGCTACAACTGAGCAGGCTGAAGAAGTATGTAAGGGTATCAGAGAGTGTATCGCAGAGATTTATGATGCAGCTACTGCAGATGCAGTTCGTATTCAGTACGGCGGTTCTGTAAATGCAGGTAATGCTTCGGAATTATTTGCACAGCCTGATATCGATGGCGGTCTTGTAGGCGGTGCTTCACTCAAGGCTGATTTCGGTAAGATTGTTAATTACTAAGATTTACATTTTTTATTCCTAAAGAATAGATAAGGCGTATGGAGTTTTCCATACGCCTTTTATAATTAAATGCTTTATATAATATGTTTATTATAATATGTTTAATATATTTGTTTAGCTGACAAAATCAGATAATATCCTGAAAAATTCATCCGGTTTGTCGTAGAAGCAAAGATGAGTTGCCGATGGAATAGTTACCATTTTCTTTTCAGGTGCTTTTATATCCTCAAAGCATTGTTTAAGAAGTTCAACAGGGCATGCAAAATCTTCATCGCCGTTTACAAATAAAACAGGTACTTCAAATTTTAAATTATCGGTAAAATCATAATTTATGAGAGTTTTATATGTACCCACCAATAAATTAAAATCAGATTTAAGCATTGCCTTTTTTTCTTTAAATTTAAGGAACGGAGACTTTAAAAGCTCCTTCACGGGAAACGGACGTGCATTTTTGGCTATATATTTTGAGCCGATAAAAGATAAGCTTTGTATGGACTTCATTAACTCTGCATTCATTTCGGGCTTTTTTGATATTTGCTTTAGTAATGTATCAATTATCTGCGTATCTGACGAACCGGACTCAGCTTCTTTTTTAAGCCAATCGCAGGAGTATTCAAGACCTTTTATATAATTTACATTTTGACCGATACCGATGTAATGCGATACATTTTCGGGATGCTTTTTTGCATATTCGCAGCCGATTACACTTCCCCATGAAAATCCGACAAGTATTATCTTTTTAAAGGTGTAAACAGTATGTAAATACTTTATTATTGCATCTATATCATTTATATAATCGGAAAGAGCTCCTGTCTTGGCAATTTCAGAAACCTTTGATTTGTTGGCAAGAAGTGTTTTACATGTATTCCTCTGGTCCCAGTTGACAACCGTAAATTTCTTTTCCCATTCGTTTTGCATAACGTGACAGAGACCTGCCATTGAGCCGCCGGGTCCGCCATGTAAAAACAGCAGGAGAGGAGCTTTTTTATCTGCTCCTCTTATCTGGATATA
>JAFSZR010000077.1 GCA_017459135.1 Lachnospiraceae bacterium
CGTCTTATATCTGTATTTGTTTCATACTCATAATGATCTTCGAAAAGTGAATATCCGAGAGGATGTGACTCACCGTTTACAGTAAAGTCAGGGAACTGGATATCTGCCATCTTTGTTGTTTCGTATCCTGTATAAGGTGCATTCATAACAGGTGAAAAAGCAGCTAAGATTCGCTCTGTTTCTGCGTCAAGCATATGCGGTTTATCGCGTAAGATGTTCTTTAAGTAATTGGCTGCAGGTTTTGATTTGGAAATTGCCTCATCAAGTACTTCTTTTGAGCACTCTGAAATTTCAATTTCAATAAAGCTGATTTTTGAACTTGCATCGCTCATAATCATATCAGCCTTGTTGGATTCCTGTAAGAGTGCACTATCAGTATAATCAACGGATACGCCTAGAGATGTGTAGTTTCCGACTAAAGTCATTGCCTTTATAAGCGCGATAAAGTCGTCCATACATTTTACGATTGTATCGGCATTGTTAAGTTTGCCCTTGTAATCGTTTACAATCTTGTCGGATAAAGTCTTGATTTTCTCAAGGTCTTTATGCATTTCATCATCTGTTTTGTAGATCAAAGATCTGTCCCAAGTGAGTTCTACAGGGACTTCACTTCTTTTAAGTAATTTTTCTGCCATAAAAGCCTCCTTGTCATGGGAATTTAATTCCCGAATTCGTATGGATTTAGTATAAATTAAAGCGATTTTTAAAGCAATAGAAATAGTAAAAATATAAGCGATAACATTTGCCTTAAGATATTAAAAATGGTACACTTATTAAGTATCAATTTATAATTTGGAGGCAATATGTCCGAACGCTTGATAGGGATTTTAACGGATTCCTTTACGAAAATATTAATACCGGGTGTTAAGGTTACAATACCGTTGACTATAATATCGTTTTCAATATCACTTGTGATTGCGGTGATAATGGCGATGGTGCAGTATGCAAATGTTCCGGTGTTAAAGCAGTTTGCGAGATTTTATATATGGATAGTACGAGGTACGCCACTTTTGGTGCAGCTGTTTGTTATATTCTTCGGCTTGCCGAGTCTTGGGATATTGTTGAATCCGTTCCCTGCGGCTATAATCGTTTTTTCTTTAAATACAGGTGCTTACGATGCGGAAAATATCCGTGCGGCAATAGAAGCGGTTCCTAAAGGACAGATAGAAGCGGGATATTCCGTAGGCCTTAGCTATATGCAGATAATGTTTCATATAGTATTACCACAGGCGTTGCGTACGGCATTTCCACCGTTATCGAATTCGCTCATATCACTTGTGAAAGACACGTCTCTTGCGGCCAACATTACGGTTGTGGAGATGTTTATGGCAACACAGCGAATCGTTGCAAGGACATATGAGCCGCTTTGGCTTTATATAGAAGTAGCGCTTATATATCTTATATTCTGCACTGTGCTTACAAAGGTACAGAGCGTCTGTGAGAAGCGCTTAAGAGCTTTAGATTAGGAGGATTTGTATGTTAAAAGTAACAGGTATAACCAAATCCTTCGGGGACACAAGTGTCTTAAAGGGTGTGGATATAGAAGTTCATAAAGGTGACGTTATTGCGATATTAGGGTCGTCAGGATCAGGTAAAACCACTCTTTTAAGGTGTATGAATTTCCTTGAGAAGGCCGACGGAGGAGAGCTTGTCTTTGACAATGAGAGCTTCACTCTCTCGCATATGCGCCATAAGGATATCATAAGACTTAGGAAAAAGACCGGATTTGTTTTTCAAAACTATAATCTGTTCCGTAATAAGACGGCACTTGAAAACGTAACGATAGGACTTACGGTTGCCAGGAAAGAAGACAAGAAGAAAGCCGAAGAAATCGGATTAAAGATGCTTAAAAAGGTGGGACTTGAAGATAGAGCACACTTTTATCCGAACGAACTTTCCGGCGGTCAGCAACAGCGTGTTGCGATAGCACGTGCACTTGCGACAAATCCTGAGGTAATATTTTTTGACGAGCCGACATCGGCACTTGACCCTGAACTTATCGGCGAAGTGCTTGAGGTTATGAAGGAGCTTGCCAAAGAAGGAATGACGATGGTAGTCGTAACACATGAACTTAATTTTGCAAAAAATGTTGCAAATACGATTGTGTTTATGGAAGACGGCAAGATATTGCACAAGGCGTCTTCAAAAGAATTTTTCACGGATCAGAAGAATGACCGGATTAAGGAATTTCTTAGGATGATAAATAATAATGACTAATTGGAGGACTTAACAATGAAAAAGAAAACAGCGTATTTATTAATTTTGGTACTTTTATTCTCGATGCTTTCAGCAGTTGCATGCGGAAAGGATAATTCCGCATCAGATGAGGATATGACACTTCTTGAAGAGGTTCAAAAGCGTGGAACAATAATCATTGCAACAGAAGGCACATGGGCACCTTGGACATTCCATGATGAGAATGATAAGCTTGTGGGTTTTGATATTGAAGTTGCCGAAGCTGTATGTGAGAAGATGGGCCTTAAGGCCGAGTTCGTCGAAGCTGAATGGGATGGAATCCTGGCAGGTGTTGAGTCAGGAAGATATGATATAGCGGCAAACGGCGTAGAAATCGATGAGGACAGACTTGAGAAGTATTTCTTCTGTGAGCCGTATGCTTATATTCACACAGCGCTTATCGTACAGGATTCAAACGAAGAAATTAAGTCTTTCGAGGATCTTAACGGTAAGACAACAGCCAATACATTACAGTCTACATATGCGAAGCTTGCCGAAAGTTATGGTGCGACAGTTACAGGTGTAGATGACCTTGCACAGACTATAGAGCTTTTGCTTCAGGGAAGAATCGATGCGACACTTAACGCAGACGTATCTTATTATGACTATGTAAAAGAGCATCCGGAAGCAGCAATTAAGCTTGTGGCAACTACAGAAGACGCTTCAAGCGTAGCATTCCCTGTAAAGAAGACAGACAGAAATAAGACTTTCATCGAAGCAGTAAATAAGGCTTTGCAGGAGCTTATGGATGAGGGAAGAATTGCTGAAATATCAATAAAGTATTTCGGTTCTGATATTACAAGAAAATAATCAGTACAGGAGTAATCTTATGAAAATTGGTATAATCGGCGCTATGCAGGCCGAAGTCGAGGGATTAAAGAGCGAACTTACAGGTGAAAAAAAGGTAAAAGTTATCGCCGGAAGAGAATTCGTAAGCGGCAAAATCGGTAATACCGATGTTATTGTATGCCAAAGTGGTGTAGGTAAGGTTAATATGGCCTTAACCACACAGAGTATGATTGATGAGGTTAAGCCTGATTATGTATTAAACACAGGTATTGCGGGTTCTTTGGATGCAAAGATTGATATCGGTGATGTTGTGCTTGCAACGGAAGCGGTAGAGCATGATATGACTGTTGAGGCATTTGGATATAAAAAAGGCCAGGTTCCGGGCATGGATGTATTTGCTTTTCCTTGCGATGAAAAA
>JAFSZR010000078.1 GCA_017459135.1 Lachnospiraceae bacterium
AATGAAACATTTTGATATCAACTTTGATATTGTCAGCTACGAGGAGCATGCTCTTCAGCAGGGGTCAAATTCCCAGGCATGTGCTTATGTTGGCATAGATGTTGAGGGAATGGAGAAAACTATCTGGGGAACAGGTATCAAAAATGATATCATTGATGCATCTGTATTTGCATTGTTTAGTGCACTTAACAGAACTCATAAGGTAACTAAGTAATAAAACAAAAAATGATTGTTGCTTGTATTCTGCGCTTTACTGTGTTAATATGTTAGTAGGTGTGTAGACTAAACTCTTTGGGGTAAGGAGGTTGCTTTATGGTATTTGTTAAAGCAGAGGACTTAAAATATGGTATGCGTTTAGCAAAGCCTATATATAACAAGTCGGGTGTACTCTTGTATGAACGAAACACAAGACTTACACTTCAAGGCATAGAGAGTGTTAAGAATTTCGGGCTTCTCGGTTTGTATATTCTTGAACCTGCTGAGCCGGTTCCGCCTATGACGGAAGAAGATTTGGACTTCGAAAGATTCCAGACTATGGCAGTGTTTAGTGTAAGAGAAGAATTGGATAGTCTTATAGCGGGCAGAGAGCCTAAAAATATAAAAAGATTAACCAATGCGATTATAACCAACTATGGAAGACTTGATCATAAGATAAACTTTACCCAGAGTCTTAGAAGCACTACCGATTATGTATATAAGCATGTAATTAATACCGGAATACTTTGTGCCCTGTTATCGGCGCAGATGTATTATACACCGGCTGAGCAGGAAGAAATAGTTATGGCTGCACTTTTGCATGACATAGGTAAACTTTTGCTTCCTGATAAAATCAGAGAAAAATATGATGATTATGATACCAATGATTTGATCATAGTTAGAAAGTTCCAAAGTGACGGACTTGGTCTGCTTCGTCCGGAACTTGGTATTGACAGCGGTGTAAGAAGAATCGTTGCTCAGATGCACAGAGTTGAATATGGTGAGAGATCAGAAGATTCCGGAAAGCTTTTGAAGAGCACAAAGATACTTAAGGTGGCAAATCTTTTTGATACCATGACAAGTATGAAGCTTTCACAGGAACCTGTTTCCGAGATTGCGGCTATAAAATATCTCCTGCTTAATAAGGATGAGTATGATGAGGACGTTGTAGCTGCTCTTATCAAAAGTATTAACATACTTACACCCGGTGTATGTATTGAACTTTCAAATCGTGAAAAGGGTTTGGTGTTGTCGGAAAATCCGAAGAATATTTTAAGACCGGTTATACTCGGCTTTTCAACCAATATGATATACGATTTAAGCAACAACGGAGTATACAGAAAATATCAAATAGTTGATATCATGAAGACGATGGATAATCGTATAAAGGTTGATAGAGCGACACTTGAAGAATATATGAATAAGCGATAATTGCCATGCGATTATCGCTTTTCTTAAGAGAAAGGAACCTAAAAATGTCACAGGCGGATAATGTTTTTGCGGAAAAACAGGATTATCTTATAGAGATAAGAGAAGAAGTTATCAAGCGTGATGCTATGGCATCAGAGCTTGAAAAGATGCGTACATACCAAAAGAAGATTACCAAAAATATTGCATCTGAAGAAAAGTCTATATCCGATGAGATAGCATCTACCATTAAAAAAAGAAAACAGGAACTTTCGGATATATACGATGAGCGTATTGACGACAATATTTCAAGAAGAAAAAAAGTTGAAAGTAAGCGCGGAAAAAAGAAAAATGAGCAGATGAATGAGCGTATCCTTGATGAAACCAAGGATATAAGAAATGACAATAAAGAACTTGAAGTGGAGATGAAGACACTTCTGAAGAAAAACAATGTCTCATCATTTTGCAAGTCAAAGCTTTTTTATATAATGTTTATGCCAAAGGGAACTGATGAGATTCTGGCAATGATAGCCGGATTTTTGATTTATTTCCTTGGTATCCCGGCAACATTGATGTTTATAATAAAAAAAGCAGTTCTTTCTCATAAAAGTAATGTAAATACGGCATTTTGGTGTACTCTTATTTTTGCTGTGGTATTTATTATTTTGCTTGTAGTATATTTTATGATATACAGCTCTACCAAGATGCAAAATATTGAGGTCCTCAAAGAAGCCAGAGCCATCAGGGATAAGATTAAAGCAAACAATAAACATGCGGAAGCAATTAAGAATTCCATAAGCAAGGATAAGGACGAGAGCTATTATAATCTTGATTCGTTTGATAAAAAGCTGAAGGAGCTTGATAAAGAAGCAGATAAAATAAGTGATGAAAAGCAGGATGCGTTAAAGCTTTTCGAATCGGATACAAAGAATGTAATTACAGATGAAATAAACGGAAGAAGACTTCCTGAACTCGAGAGACTCAAAAGCGAGAAGAAGGAGCTTGAGAGTAAGATTGCACAGGGAGAGAAAAAATACTCCGACAAGGTTCTTTATATAACCAACAAATATGCAAAATACATCGGAGAGGAATTCTGCAAAGAAGATAAGCTTTCAGATCTGATTGCTCTTATGGAAGAGGGACAGGCTGATACCGTATCAGAGGCTATCAACCTGTACAAAGGTCAAAAGTCTTCCAAATAATCAATAGAATATTTTAAAGCATTTGCAATGCAGTCCGCAAGCACCTTGACGGTGTGGAGTCTTGTGCTTTGGAGAAGCGAAGGATTGCGGCTTAACATGTTAACGATACCGGTAATAGAAACATTTCCTATTGCCGGTAATTTTTTATTTACGCCTCTGCCTGGTGCTATGGGACAGTTGCTTACGGAAATGCTGCCGACATGTGATCGTATGCCCAAAGCCGCATCAACTGCTATGATAAACGGATTATCTATTTCGTTGTAAATCATATTTATTGCCTGACGTAAATTAAGAGCATGCACCGGGAAACGTAAGGTACCGAGAACGTTGAAATTGTTGTTGTAATTATAGAGCTGCTCGCCGACAAGCGGACCGAGACAATCTCCGGTGGCTCTGTCTGTTCCTATACATAAAATGACCGGAGTATAATCATTTATATTAAGTGCGCTGAAACATCTGATAAGATATTTTCCGAGTTCTATATAAGTGTTTTCGTTATTGACCGTAAAATATTCCGTTATGCATTTTTTAGACAGTACGTTAGTCATATTAACCCCTTTTATCTGTATATAATATTAATTTATGCAAGTATTATTGACAGGTTATTATGAATTTAATCCATAAATAAATTAATATCTTGGCATAGATGAAAAATGCGATAAAAAAGGCTTTGCGGCCGACATGATTAGACGTAGAACATAATAAAATAATGATATCTTTTCAATATGTGTAACGGCATGCGCTCGGGACAAAACGGACATGCCCGTGTGCAATATATTTTGAAAGGTGGATGGCGATGATTGAAATAATCTATGACAGCAGTAAAGACAATCAAAGCAATGTACATAAGGAAGATGAAAATGAGAAAAAAATAGAAAACATAGGATTGAAGCTGCCGAAAAACATAAGACAGATAGGAAGTCCGTCGGGTGATAAAAGAATATATATAGAAGATTATGTGATTACATATCTTAATTATATAGCAAGACCGGGAAGCACTCATGCAAGGGGTGCAATACTTTTGGGAGAAAAGAAAAGGTCCGATGTCGGGGATATAATATTTATAAGCGGAGCCGTTGATGCGCAAAATCTTGAATTTGATATGGACGAGTGTGAGTTCACGCAGGAAATCTGGGCCGATATATATGAGCAGATTAAAGAAAACTTTCCCGATTTGTCGGTAATGGGGTGGTTTTTATCGAGAATGGGATTTTCGACTGCCATTAATTCAAAAATAGAAAAACTTCATTTTGAAAATTTTCCCGGAAATGATAAAGTTTTATATATTACCGACTCTCTTGAGAGTGAAGATGCATTTTATATGCATGAGCATGGACAACTTGTAAAGCAAAGAGGATATTTTGTCTATTATACAAAAAACGAAGCTATGCAAAATTATATAATAAAGCAGCGGGGTGATTCGTCCGGAGAAAAGAATTCCGAGATACAAAGAAAAGACGAGGAACTTATAAAAAATTACAGAAAAAGGAATGAGATTAATTCAAAAAAAGCTGAAGAGAAAAACTCAAACAACATAAGTCTTTTATATGTGGCAAGTTCCTTTGTGGTTCTTGCGATACTTGCTATGGGTATTACCGTTATAAGTAATTATGACAAAATGAAAGATATGGAGGTTTCCATTAACCGCCTTGAAATAACGGCTACCGAAGAAGTAACGGATGCGCCGACGGATGTTACCACGGATGTTGCTACGGAAACAATGTCGGATAACAAAACAGCAACGGTTATAGATGCACAGGAAGAAAGTGATACCGTGATTGAAAATAATGTTATAAGCGAAAATGACATGTCGGAAGGCGACAATACCGAGGTCACAACCGAGATAGTTACCGAGGATATCTCGGGAAATATTTCAACCGAGCAGACTCTGCCTGCTATGAGTGACGGAAATGTGGAATACTATACCATAGTTTACGGCGATACATTGAGCTCGATAGCCTTTGAAAAATACGGTTCAATACTGTACGCGGATAAAATTGCGGAACTTAATAACCTTGATAACGGTGATAAAATTTACGAGGGACAAAAAATTGTACTTCCCGATATAGAATGATAGTGGAATAATATTTACGGTTGTGTTACAATATGCTTTGTGACGAATTGATATTATTTATATTCGGAGATACAAAAATGAAGAAGAAAAAAGAAAAAAAAGAAATACAAAAACAGGAAAAAGACAATGTTATATATGTAAACGGCGATAAAGAAGCGCTTGAAAAAAATAAAGAAAACGCTGCCGCAAGAGGAAGAAAGATAAGAGGAATGATAGGCTTTGTGGTTGTCATAGCAATCGCAATTGTCGCTGGCATTCTTAATTCGCTTATAAATAAGCAATACAAGGGCTTCAGGGTAATCGAGAGAACGGAAGCCAGTTACGAAAATACGGCAACATATATACAGTTTAACGGAAATCTGCTTAAATATACGCCCGATGGAGTTTCTTATATAAACGGAAATGGCGATACGGTATGGTCTGCGGGTATCAATATGAAGATGCCTTTGGCGGTTGTAAGAGGAAAATATGCTGCAGTAGCCGATATAAACGGAAATTCTGTCAGTATATTTAACAATGAAGGACAGGTGAGCAGCCTTACCATGCCTTATACCATATGTGATGTGGATGTGGCAGAGCAGGGAGCATTTGCCGTTGTTCTTGAAAGCGATAAGACAAATTATATAAAGCTGTATGACAAAAACGGAAAAGACATATACGAGATACAGACAACGATTGACAAAAGCGGATATCCTATTGATATAGCCATATCGGAAGACGGAAAGAAGCTTTTTACAAGTTATATAAATATGAACGGAACAACCATAACAAACAATCTGGCGGCTTATAACTTCGGAGATGTAGGACAAAATGCCAACGCGGACAGAATGGTCGGCGGATATATGTTTGATTCACAGGTTATTCCTAAGGTCGAATTTGTAAACAACGATACAGTGGTTGCGTTCGGTACAAATGAAATAAGCATTTATGCAATGAAAGAAAAACCGAGCGAAAAGGCTAAAATTAAATTTGATGAAGAAATACAAAGTGTTTTCTATGCGGAAAAATATATCGGAGTAGTATTAAAAAGCGGTGAAGGTGACGGGGAACATTTATATAAGGCTAAAATTTATGATCTGAGAGGAAAACTTAAATTTGATATGAATATAGATTTTGTTTATGACAATATCTATGCGAGTAAGAAGGAGTTTATCATTACCGGTGGATCTGATTGCATCATAATGAGAAAAAACGGAAAAGTGAAATTCGAAGGAACATTAAACGGTAAAATAGTCAACATGGTTCCGACCGGAAGACGACTTGAATATATAGTCACATATGATAACGCAACAGAAAAAATCAAGCTAAAAAATGATACAACAACCGTACAAGAGTAAAAAAATGTGTAGCTGAAAACCCTTGATTTTCA
>JAFSZR010000004.1 GCA_017459135.1 Lachnospiraceae bacterium
ATCTTAAGAGGATATGGACGGAGGCGCTTTCGCATAAGGATGTTGTCGGTATATCGATAGCGACAAGACCGGACTGTCTTGGAAATGATGTGGTTGAACTCTTGAGAGAATTAAGAGATGTTTTTTGTAAAAAGAGCTACAAGAATAAGTCAATAAAAAATGAAAATGCTAATGGATATGATATAGACAGCAAATTCATCTGGATTGAACTCGGGCTTCAGACAATTCATAAAAAAACGGCAGAATATATAAGGCGCGGATATCCTTTATCGGTTTATGACGAAGCGGTTGACAAGTTAAATGATTTAGGAATCCCATACATAACGCATATAATACTGGGACTGCCATTTGAGACGGAAGAAATGATGCTTGATACCGTAAGGTATGTAAACGCAAGAAAGCCTTTCGGAGTGAAAATTCAACTTCTCCATGTGCTCGAAGAAACAGACCTCGCCGACGAATACCGAAAAGGCATTTTTGAGGTTTTGGATATGGACAGCTATATTTCACTTGTAATAGAATGTCTGGAAAATATAAGCCCGGAGGTTGTTGTGCACCGTGTAACCGGTGACGGTCCTAAGAAAATACTTATCGCACCAATCTGGTCGGAGGATAAGAAGAAAGTACTTAATACACTTCATAAAAGAATGAGAGAGCTTGGTGCTTATCAGGGAAGGAAGATTTGAACAGATGTAGAGATTTGAAATATTACATCTGTTCATTTTTTGTGAAATAAAATAGTTGATAAAAAGTATAAAAAAGTATAAAATAAATAAAAAAGTATAAAAAACTATAAAAAAGTATAAAAGAAAAATAAAAGTATAAAAGAAAAATAAAAGTATAAAAAAGTATAAAACGTGTGAGGTGATACAATGCAGAATCCATTTACAACCACATTTAGTAAGGTTCCGGATAATACGTATATTTCTACAGAACAGCTGGATGAAATAATTGGAAATTTTACATATGATAATCCATCTGAATCAGTATATAAGATTACCGGTTTCAGGGGCTCCGGAAAAACGGTTTTGCTTGCAAAGATAGAAGATGAGATGAGAAACGAATCATTTGAAAAGAAAGGGTGGCTGGTGTGCAGCTTGTCTCCGGCAAGGGATATGCTGCAGCAATTTGCCGCCTATTTGAGAAAAGCTGATATTGTTAAAGAAAAAAAAGACAATAAAAGCGTTAATGTTTCAGCCAGTATAATGGGAACCGGTGGCGGAATCGGAGTTTCATCATTAGGACAGGATAAATTTTTTGATATAGGTATTGAGATTGGAGAAATATTAAAAAAAGCATCAAAGCTTGGGAAAAAAATATTTATTGGAATTGATGATGTATCAAAGACCCCGGAAATGATGATTTTTGCAGCAGAATTTGGAAAGTGGATGATTGAAAGATATCCTGTATATATGGTATGTACAGGTTTGTATGAAAACATCGAGCAATTATATAATGTTAGTAATCTTACTTTTTTCAGAAGAGCTACTACAATAATGACTAAACCATTAAGTTATATAAGGATGACGGAAATGTATAGAAGAAAGCTTGGTATTGACAGTTTGGTTGCAAAAGAAATGGCAGAAATGACAAAAGGTTATGCTTATGCATTTCAAGAGTTGGGTGTTCTTTCTTTTAAAAACAGATATGATAATCCAAAAGATGCAGAGGATGAACTTAAATCTGAATTATATGCGTATGCATATGAAAAAATATGGGAAGAGATGTCAGAGGGTGACAGAGAATTAGTGTGCCTTTTGATTGGGAAAGATGAGTATAAGAGAGAAGAAGTTATAAATCGTATGTCAAAGCCAAAGAATTATTCTGTATATAGAGACAGACTTATAAGACGAGGAATTATAAGTGCCAGACAGGGATATCTGGGCTTGGCTCTTCCGTATTTTTCTGACTATATCAAGGATTATTGGATATAAAATACGGAAACAGTAAAGAACGGTAAACGACAGTAAAAGAAAATAAAAACAGTAAAGAACAGTAAAAGTTAAAGGGTTAACATATGAGTAAAATTTTGATAATAGAAGATGACAAGGAAATAAACAATTTAATTAAGGTTTATCTTGAAGAAAATTCATACGAAACGGAAAGCGTATTTGACGGAATAAAGGCTGCCAAGCTTCTAAAGGAGAGGGCAGAAGAATTTGACCTTGCAATTCTTGATATCATGCTTCCGTTTAAAAGCGGGGATAATGTTTTAAGCGAGTTAAGGACTTATTCCGATCTTCCTGTTATAGCACTTTCGGCAAAGGATTCTGTCCATTCTAAAATAGAGATGATAAGGCTCGGTGCGGATGATTATATGACAAAGCCTTTTGATTTGGATGAGCTTGTCGTTAGAATTGAGGCGGTTTTAAGAAGAACCAAAAGCATGACGAGTGATGAATTTAAGTCGGCAGGCGGTAAAGATGTTCCGGATAAAAAACAAATCGCAGGAAATCTTACATATAAAAATCTAATAATGGATACTATGTCAAAGCGGGTATATATAAAACGTGACGATGAATATTTGGAAAATCAGGAAGAAAGTACAAAGTCAGAGCTTGAGCTTACAGCCAAGGAATTTGAAATACTGGAGCTTTTTTTAAATAATCCGACCAAGCTGTTTTCTAAGGCTAATATTTATGAGAGCGTATGGAACGAGGAGTATCTTGTGGAGGACACAACCCTCAAGGTTCATATGAGTAATTTAAGAAGCAAGCTTAAAAAATATGATGATTTTGATTATATCGAGACGGTCTGGGGCATGGGATACAGGTTGAGAAAAAGTTAACTTTTTCTTAACCTTTTTCTTTACATTTGATTAACCATTATATTTTATTATCAGTATAAAGGAAAAAGCAGCTTGAGGATATTTGTTCCGGCTGTCAGATATGTAAAAATATAGGAAAGAGAGGGAGGATTTATATGTCAAGTGTAATCAGTCTTAATAACGTTACAAAAACATATAAACACAAAGGAAAAAAGAATACCGTAGTCGATAATGTTTCCTTTGAAATAGAACAGGGACACATTTATGGGCTTATCGGTCCGAACGGTGCAGGTAAGACTACAATAATGAAAATGATAGGCGGACTTGCCATGCCGACAGACGGAGAGATAAGTCTTTTTGGAAAAAAAGGTGAAAAGGAGCTTGATAAGGTAAGAGACCGCATTAGCTTTATGATTGAAATGCCGATTATAGAAGGTGGTATGACGGCAAAGCAAAATATGGAATTCATAAGATACATTCGAGGTGTTGCCGATGATAAAAGGATTGATGAGATGCTTGAATTTGTAGGACTCGGTGATACGGACGATAAGCCGGTGAAGAGATTTTCGCTTGGTATGAAGCAAAGACTCGGAATCGGTATGGCGCTTTTGCCGGATCCCGATGTACTTGTACTTGACGAACCGGTAAACGGACTTGATCCCGAGGGTATTGCTTATGTAAGACATATACTTAAAAGACTTGGCGTGGAAGATAAGAAGACCATTCTTATATCGAGTCATCTTTTGACCGAGCTTTACGAGCTTTGTACCGATTTTATAATTATTAACGAGGGTAAGCTTGTCGAAAAGCTTTCCAAAGAGGAAATGATTGAGCATGCGAGAAATTATGTTTCGCTTAAGACCGACAGAATTTCAGAGACGGCAGCATTTATAGAAAAGAAGCTTTTGATTAAGGACTTCAAGGTAAGAGAGAAAGAGGAGCTTCGTCTGTATGAGGGAATAGACGATATAGTTAAGCTGTCTAAGGCTATAACGGATGCAGGATTTATTATTACAAGGCTTTGCGAAGAGGGCGAAAGTCTGGAAGAGTATTATCTTGAAAAAACAGGAAAAACGGTAGAATAGGAGAGAGGTGTAATATGAATAGATTACTTAAAGCGGAATGGTACAGAATGACAAAGCTTATGAGGTTTTGGCTTATGGTATTGGTGTTGATTCTTTTTGGTGCGGTAGTTCCGTTTATAAATAAACCGGCAAATGCAGGTGAGTATCTTATGATTGCCGGCTCGGATTCAGCTATGCTTATGATTGTGTTTGTTGCCATGATCTCGTCTGTTCTTACGGCTATCGTGTTTGGAAACAGGACTGTTTATTATGAAGTTATGAGCGGAAAAAGGCCGATGAAGATAATTATAAGCAAGTGTCTTGTAATCGGCGGAACAATTACGGGTATTATGTGCCTGGGATATCTTGTTGCTGTCGCTATCTTTGGAAGTATTAAGGGTTACGGCGAAATGACCAATGTCTACACGAGACTCCTGATATTTTTTGTGGTGATACTTCATTCGTCGATAGTCGGAGTATTGATTGTGACTACATTCAGAAGTGCGATTGGTGCGGCTTTTTGTTATCTTAGATTTATGATAGTTGATACTGTTATTTGCTCGATTGCCGAGTTTGTATTCCAGGACAGCCCAAGTAAAATGATGAAGGTTTACAGATGGACACTTATGGGCGAACCGATGGAAATATTTGCCGGAAAAATCAGCGGCGGAATGATTTGTGCAATTATATTAAGCTTTGCGGTTGAGGTCTTGCTTTGGGGCGGATTATCGTATATATTTATGAAGAAGAGATTGTATAAATAAAAGCTTTTTATCAGATGTAAATAACGTATAACCTGTTAGTTTGTTAGGAAGAAATAATATGGAACATATTTTGATATGTATTTGTGTTTTGCTATTTTTCTTATGTGTGTGGCTTATCGTTAAGCTTACAACATTAAAAAAAGAAATGCACAGCATAACAGATCAGATAATTGAAAAAAAAGAAGGTCAAAAGAGTCAGCCGGTTACGGTTGATTCTTTTGGTGCGTCAAGTCTTGAGCTTGCCAATGCGATAAACGATTATCTGAGCAAATATGAAGAAAAGCTAAAAAAATATGCCGTGGACAGAGAGCATCTTCAAAGAATAATTGCGGGCATATCACATGACTTCAGAACTCCGCTTACATCTGTGGACGGGTATTTGCAGCTTATTAATAAATCCGATGAGCTTTCTGATAAGGAAAAGGAATACCTTGGTATAGTTATCAGCAAGGTAAGGTTTTTGCGCGAGCTGTCGGATGATTTTCTGGATGTGTCGTTGGTGGAAAACAATGAAAAAGTTTCAAAGAAAGAAATTGCGCTTATTCCATTTGTATCGGAAATAGTGCTTGAGCAAAACGAATGGATAGAAGCAAGAGGGTTAACAACAGATTTTGATATATTGGATAAAGACATTAAAATATATACTAATGAACATGATTTTAGACGTATCTTGGAAAATGTTTTCTCTAATGTGAAGAAATATGCTTATAAACAATTAAAGCTTTCTGTTCTTTATGATAATGTTGGTAGTAGGATTAGCATTGTGTTTGAAAATGATGTATTTGAAGATTATAATATTGATGTTGACGAAATATTTGAACCTTTTGTACGCTCAAAGGACCGACACGGTGAAGGTAGCGGACTTGGCCTTTATGTCGTAAAAAAGCTTTGTGACAAACTTGGATATGAGGTTGAAGCGACATTTAATAAAGGCTTATTCAAATTAGAAATAGTGATTTGATTTTTATTTGTTGCATAGATATAACAAATGTTGTATTATTTTATTGATGCATATAAAATCTTTTTTTCTTGTATTTTTCCTATTTGAAATATTTATTAATTAGTTGAGAGGGGATAGAACCCTCTTGTTTTGGTGCATATATAGCATTGACACCCTATATTATAGGGTATATAATGAAAGGAGAAAAAATGATTAGTTTACAAAGAAGCTTTATAGAAACAGAAATATTTCAAAAAAGATGGAAAGAAAAATTTATCAAAAGATGAAAGAAATATTTTGAAAAGACTTGCATATGAATTGAAAATGGAGGCAAGAAAAACATATGGAAGGGAATGAAATATATGAATGATTATTTTGAAGACTTAGTAAGTGGATTAAATCAGGCTATAGAATATGAAAGAAATAAGACAAGCGCAAGAGAGAGACATATAATTATTAAACCTGTAATTAAATACTCTGGCAAGGATGTAAAAAGAATTCGTAATAAAAGCAAGATGACTCAAAAAATACTTGCTGCATATATGGGAGTTTCGGTAAAGACAGTTGAGGCTTGGGAAACAGGTACAAATCATCCATCAGGTTCGGCGTGTCGCCTTTTAAGTATATTGGATGCGGGAACTCCGACGGAGTTTTATAGTGTGATTTAAAATATAAAAAAAGCGGGTTTCCCCGCTTTTTTAAAATCTGAAATCTCTTTCGCCGTCGATTATCCTATCAAGATATTTTTTACATGCTTCCCTGACATTTTCTTTAGGGATATTCATAAGCTCTTTTTCTATCATAGCTTCGCCGGCTTTTTTGGTTTCTTCGCTTGCATAATCTGTAAGGTATTCCTTTAATGTCAGGAGCGCATTCGGATGGCAGCAGTTTTGAATCTGACCGGCTTTGCATAGTTCCATAAATCTGTCACCGGTTCGTCCCGCACGATAGCATGCCGTACAAAAGCTCGGTATATGTCCGCTTTCCATAAGCCATCTAACAACTTCGTCAAGAGTTCTTTGATCCGACACATCAAACTGTTCGGTTTCATGCAATCTTTCTTCGGTCGTATATCCGCCTACTGAGGTACGCGAAGCACCGCTTATCTGTGATATGCCGACTTGAAGCATACGCGCACGAACCTGCTCGTTTTCTCTTGTGGAAATAATCATGCCTGTGTAAGGAACGGCAATTCTTATGCAGGCTGCAATTTTGGTAAAGGTTTCATCGGATATCGAATTATCAAATACATCGGGATCGATGTCATCCGCATGTTTAACTCTCGGAACACTAATGGTATGCGGTCCGACACCGTGAACAGCTTCAAGGTGTTCTGCATGCATTAAGAGTGCGGCAAATTCGTATTTGTAACCTTCGAGACCGAACAATACTCCGAGTCCTACATCGTCTATACCGCCTTCCATGGCTCTGTCCATGGCTTCGGTATGGTAAGCATAGTCGTGCTTCGGACCGTAAGGATGAAGCTCCTCGTAGCCCTTTTTGTTATAGGTTTCCTGAAACAAGATATAAGTGCCGATTCCGGCATCCGCAAGTTTTTTGTAATTTTCCACAGTGGTTGCTGCTATGTTTACATTGACACGTCGTATGTCTCCGTTTTTATGATGTACACCATATATGGTTTTGATGCTGTCTAAAATATATTCAATAGGATTATTGTCCGGATCTTCGCCGGCCTCAATTGCAAGTCTCTTATGTCCCATGTCCTGAAGTGCTATAACTTCTGCTTTGATTTCTTCCTGTGTAAGTTTTTTTCTTGCGATATGTTTGTTCTCTGCATGATAAGGGCAGTACAGGCATCCGTTTATACAATAATTGGAAAGATAAAGTGGTGCAAATATAACTATTCGGTTTCCGTAAAAAGCAAGTTTGATTTCTTCTGCTACCTTGTATAATTTTTCTGTTATCTCAGGATCGTCGCATGCAAGAAGTATGGAAGCTTCTCTGTGAGTAAGACCGCTGCAATGCCAGCCGTCGCTTGTCTTTTGAGGGCGGGCTTTTTCGAGTATGCTGTTTATGAGTTCAAGGTTATTTTTGTTTTCTTCCGCATATAAGAGAGTTTCTCTTACTTCGTTATCATCTATAAAATCATCTGCGTGCATGGATTTTGGATCGTACATTGTTGTCACCTCTGTCAATTTCGAAATAATCGAATGGTATTTTGCATTTCTGAATAAAATATATCACATTTCTTTTTTTATTCAAGGGTAAAAACGTAGATATATGAAACAAATTATTGACATGATATATATCGTGGTATATATTAAAATTAAGGAAGTTAATTAGATATTTAAATTGTTGTTTATATGAGAGGAGGCGAACTATATGGTTACAGCAAAAATATTTGAAAACGGAAGAAGTCAGGCGGTCAGGCTTCCGAAAGAATATCGTTTTTCGGGCGAAGAAGTTGTTATTAATAAAATCGGAGATGTTGTTTTTTTGATGCCTAAGGAAAATAAATGGTCCGGATTCTTGGAGAGCTTTAAAATATTTACCGAAGATTTTCTTAAAGACGAAAGCAGTTTTTTATAAGTCAGGAGCGTGAGTCTTTATGAAATATATGCTGGATACCAATATCTGTATCTATACCATTAAGCATGCTTCGGATGTGGTTGTAAATAATTTTTTGAAACATAATCCTGATGAAATATGTATATCTTCAATTACTTATTCGGAGCTAATGTACGGAGTTTGGAAAAGTCAGGCTAAAGAAAGAAATCAGTTGGCGGTCTCACTGTTTTTATCGCCTATCACAATCCTTGACTTCGACGAACATGCGGCCGAGGAATACGGGAAAATTCGAGCAAAACTCGAGACGGAAGGTAAATCAATCGGTCCAATGGATATGCTGATAGCCGGTCATGCAAAATCAAAGAATCTTATTCTGGTAACGAATAATAAACGAGAGTTTGAAAGAGTGGAAAGGCTTACGTTAGAGGATTGGACAAGTAAATAATTTTTTGAAAAGAAGTGATGAAAATGCCTGAAATTTCAAGATTTTATGGTATAATAATAAAAATGTTTTTTAAGCCGAAGGAACATGAACCTTCACATATACATGCGCTTTATGGTGAATATGTAGGAATATTTGATGTAAGAACACATAAAATGACAGATGGAGATTTGCCAAAAAAAGCACAGGAGCTTGTAACTGAATGGTTGGAAATATATGATAAAGAATTACAAAAAATGTGGGATAGCCAAATAATTGGTAAGCTACCACCGTTGTAATAAGAGGATGAGTGTATATGATACCAAGAATGACTAAGGTCGAGCCGAGAGATAATTTTATTTTGTATGTTATGTTTGATGATGGACAAGAAGTTCTGTATGATGTCAAGGATGATATAGAAACGATATCTGATTTTTATATTCTTAAATCGGAAATTGGACTTTTTGAACACGTTCAAGTGGATAAAAGTAGAACTTGCGTATATTGGAACGATAAAGTTGATTTGCCAAGTGATACAATATTAGAATATGGAAAAAAACTTGCAGGTTTTACAGAAAAAAATCGTACGGATGTATAAAATAGAAAGGCATTACAATGAAAAATAGAAATAACAATTCAGTTTTTTATATGACCATAGTTATTATAATAGTCTTTTTGGCAGTAGCATCCGGGAGAATCAGTGGAAATAAGGATAAGACAACCGAGAGTACAACTACCGAAATAACTACTGAAGAATCTGTAACAACTGAAAAAGATGTAAATGAAAAAACCACTTCGGAGGACAATACGCAGGTTACTACGACAGAAGAAGTAACAACGGAAGAGGCGGTGAAAGATGACCGTCCGCTTGTCTTTAAGAGCAAGTCTAAATTAAATGACCACTATGAAAAACATGGTAAGGAAATGGGATTTTCTTCTGCTGAGGATTATGAGGCAGCCGCAAAGAAGGTGGTTCTTAATCCTGAGGCACTTCATAAAAAAGAGGCGGAAGATAATGATGATGTCTATTATCTTGAAGCCACCAACGAATTTGTAATAGTATCACCGGAAGGATACATAAGAACTTATTTTAATCCTTCCGATGGAATAAACTATTACAACCGTCAGTAGTTTTTTATCTGATGTAATCATTTACCTTGATGAAGTAAAGCTGGTCAGGCGTGTAGGTCCATCCGGCTTCGTCCGGACCGAGGATGTTATAAGTCTGGGTTCCGTCATCGTAGCTGGTTGCGTTGTACCATGCTTCTGTGTAACCTTCTTTAGGGATGCTCAATACCAGACCGTCATAATCGGCAGGGATATAAAATTTTAATGTTATGTGTCTTTCTGTTGTAGCATCATATACATATCCAACATCGTTTTGCTCAACAAATGAATATTCGGGATGAATGTACTCATCTGTAACAAGTACACCAATTTGAATGGTCTGATTATTATATGTTATATCCGTATATACATAATCATTAGCCCAGTTCTTTGCGTTATAGTCCCAACCCTGTTTAAGCTGAGTACCGGTATAATAATCTGAATAACTAAGAAGTCTGTTGTATGCAGTAGCACTATAGCTTTCGCTTATATTATCTTTAACTGTACATTTTATATAAGTCGAAATGGTATAAGGAACTGTTACCGTTACATATCCGCTTGCGTCGGGTGCTGATTTCGTAATATCTCCAAAGGTATAGTTACCGGTTGTATTATCGAAGACAATTTGATCATCTGTCAGATGAGTACCGGTTGCGTCATAATATGAAAATGCATATGAGGCAAGTTGGAGTCCTGCATAAGGATCGCTCCATGTGAATCCTTTCTCCTCGGCAAAAGGAACCGGAGCAGGTGCCTCTGTAGTGGTTGCTTCCGTTGTTGTATCTGTTGTTGATACGACTTCGGTAGTTGCGGCTGTTGATAATTCTGTTGAAACAGATGTTGTAGTCTCTGATGTATCTTCTGAATTCTTTTTGTCTTTTCCTTTTACCAACATAACGATTAATATTGCTATGGCAGCTATAAATACCACAATTGCTGCGGTTATAGCGACTATTAGGCCGGTTTTCTTTTTTGGCATATAATTATCGTAGCCATAGCCGTCATCATAATATCCATCATTGTAGCCGTTATCGTAGTTACTGTTGTTATAGCCGTCGTTATATCCGTTATCGTAGCCGTTGTTGTATTCACTGCCATAGTTGCCGTTGTTGTAGCCACCATCATAGTTGCCGTTATCGTAGTTGCCGTTATTGTAGCCATCGTTATAGCCACCATTGTCGTAGCTACCATTGTCGTAGCCGTTGTTGTATCCACTGTCGTAGTTACCATCATTGTATCCGTCATTATAACCTTGCATATCAGGCTGCTCCGATTGAGGATAACCTTGCATGTTCGGTTGGCCCGATTGAGAATATCCCTGCATATTCGGTTGACCTGATTGAGGATATCCCTGTTGATTGTTGAAGTTGTTGTCCATATTTTGCCTCCAAGAATTATCTGATATTTTCATTTACTCTTATAAATATGAGCTGGTCAGGCGTATATGTAAAGCCTTTTTTGTCAGGACCGAGTACAGTAGAATCAGTTGCATCAACGGTTGCAGCATTATAATATGTGTCCGTGTAACCGCTTCTTGGAATACTTAAGACAAGACCATCATAGTCGGCAGGAACGGTAATTGTATATACCATGCTGTCGGAACCGGTTTTGTAATGATATTCACCGTTTTCTCTTGCTTCAACGGTTTCTTCGCCGTAAGAAGGTGTGCATGCATCGGATTGGAACGTAATTGTTATAGTTTGATTGTTCCACTCAAGATTTGTGGATACCGGTGTAGAGGTTTCTCCATAATCTGCACGAATCTGCTGTGGAGCGGTAATAACTTTTCCGGTATAGTAATCGCTTACCGTGAATTCCTGATACACAGCTAAAGGCCATCCATAAGCGTCAGTCTTTTTTGTGCATTCACTTGTATAACTGATGGTATACGGTATTGTGATCGTTACATTTCCGTTTGCATCAGGATCGGATTTGGTTATGTTTCCGAATGTATACTGTGCAGGGAATTGTGTTACATCATATAAATCCGCAGACATTACCGATGAATCCTCAGCATTCATAACAAAACAGTATGTCGGAAGTTCAAAAGGAGTATACGGGTCTGTCCATGTAAAACCGTTTGCTTCTGCATACGGTGTAACGGCAGGTGCTTCGGTTACAGCTTCCGTAACAGCTTCCGTTGATGCATCAGAGGTCGTTATTTCTGTTGTTATTTCTGTTATTGCTTCTGTTGCGTTTGTTTTATTGTTCTTCTTTTGCTTAACAAGAACTACAATAAGAATTATCGTGACAGCCAAGGTAGCAAGTATTAAAAGTATCAATGTAATAATAAGACCTGTCTTTGTCTTGTCACTTTGATTGTTATTATAATTGTTATCTTCGTATTGACCATAGTTGGAAGAGTAATTATCTCTTTGGCTAGGCCTTTGGTTAGGCCTTTGGTTAGGTCTTTGGTTAGGATTATGATTGTAATTGTTTTGTGGATTAGGTCTTTGTCTGTAATTGTTATTTGGATTTTGCATTTGACTTGGACCGTAATCATCCGGATAATTTTGCATCATATCAGGATTGTAGTTATCCATTGGCTCCTGCATAATATCAGGATTGTAGTCATCCATTGGCTCCTGCATCATATTCGAATCGTAATTATCCGTAAAATTTTGACTCTGGTTCGGATTGTTATTATTCATATATACCTCCTTTTTATCGTATATAATCATTTATTTTTATTGTAATTAATTCGTTAGGTGTGAAAGTATAACCTTTTTTATCGGGACCGAGAACATAGTGGTCAGATGTGTTGTCAGATTGAATATTGTACCATTCTGCTGTCAATCCTGAACGAGGGAGGCTGAATACCAGACCGTTATAATCAGCAGGAACATAAAATTTGTATGTATATTCCCAAATTGTTTGTAATTCATATATGCTATATCCCTCCGGGGTAGTTCCGATTTTATCATATGTGGAGTCCCCATTGTCGCTGTATGTTCTTGTTAATGAACGTTCTATATATATTGTTGTGGTTTGACCATTCCAAACAATGTCATTTTTTGAGCTTTCCTGAACATAGTTATCAATTTCTTTATCCCAGCTCGGAAGATTTAATAATCGTCCTTCATTGTAATCGGAAATATCCGGTAGCTTGAAGTGAGAATCTATATAAAGTCCTGAACCGTAATTTTTAATTTCATTATATTTAACATCAGTTACAACGGTGAGCGGAACGGTTATACTTACATATCCGTAAATATCCGGTTCGGTTTTGGTAATATCACCAAAGGTATAAGCTGCTTCACAGGCATAAGGCACAATAAACTCAGTTGAAACAGGGTTTTGCTCGGTTGTTTTGTCGGTTACGGTAATATAAGCAGGTAATGAAAAGCCTGTGTAAGGGTCGCTCCATATTAATCCGTTCGCCTCGGCATAAGGAACCGGAACAGGCTCTTCGGTAGTGGTAGCCTCCGTGGTAGCTTCCGTAGTAGCCTCTGTCGTAGTTGCTTCCGTCGTAGATGCGGTTGTTGCCTCTGTAGTGGTTGTGGCAATCTCTGCTGTTGTTTCTTCTTTGTTTTTTCCACCTTTGAGAAGAACAATTATCAATACTGTTGTTACGGTAATAAAAATACATAAGGTAATAATGATTGCAACAATCAAGCCCGTATTGTTTTGAGGCTTTCGGGTGTTGTAACCGTTTTCGTAATTATAGTTGTTATTCATAGGCACCTCCGTTATATAAAACTATTGAATAATATAATCGTTAACCTTTATAAAATAGAGCTGGTCCGGAGTATAAGTTAAATTATAATCGTCAGGACCGAGTACACAGGTGTTATCTCCGGATTCCGAAGAGTATTCCATTTCTTCGGTGTATCCTGATTTAGGGATACTCAAAACCAGTCCGTCATAGTCGGCAGGTATAATAAATGATATATCATAGATCGTGAGATCGTGAGCCGAATATTTGTCCGAACCGTCTCCGATTTCGGTATATTCTGAATAATCATATTTCTTAGTTACCTTAACACCTATATGTATTGTTTGTCCGTTCCAATTTATGTCGGTGTAATTATAGTCGTCGGAAAGATCATATTCTTCGCATTCTTCGTCCCAAACATATCCCGGTTCGATTTTTGTTCCGGTATAATAGTCAGAAAAGCTAAACGCGCATGAGTCTAAATATAATAAAGCGTATTTATCGTTAACGTAAGGAGTACAAATTACGTCTATGTTAACGTCGTAACGTATTGTGATTGTAACATTTCCGTTTTCGTCCGGATCTGATTTTTCGATGTCGGAAAAAGAATACTTTGCGGTTGTAGGTTCGTAATTAAGCTCTTCCGGTGTTACATATTCAACTTCAGCGCTAAAATCTTCGTTATAATAATATGCATAAGGATAAACAGAAAGATCAAATCCTGCATAAGGATCACTCCAGGTAAATCCCTTTTCTTCGGCAAACGGAACAGGAGCCGGTGCTTCCGTTACAGCTTCGGTGCTTGCCATAGTTGTTGCTTCCGTGGTAACGTCTTCGGTCGTAATTTTCGAAACGTCTTCGGTAGTGGTTTCCGTTGTGACCGCAGAATTTCCCTTTGCGGAATTTGCTTTATTGTATCTCTTAATCAACACGGTTAATAAAACAAAAGTCATTGTGATTAGCAATATGGTGCATGAGAGAATTGCTATGACAAACACTTTGGTTTTGTCGGTTGATTTATGGTTGTTATTATTCATAGGCATTGTCCTCCCTGCCGTTTATTAAAAAATAACGTTAATACTAATATGTATATTATACAATAATAGTTGTAAAAAAGCTTTATAATTCGATAAATAAGCTTGCCAAAAGTGGCACGATATATGCCAAAGATGGCAGGGAAGTGGGAAAATATCGAAAATCTGATATGTATTTTAAATATGTGACTATAATTTATTATTATTTAATAATGTAAATATAGTTCTTGAAAAGAAAGAGAAAATATTATATTATAGGAATAGGTCTATGAAAAAACGAAAAATAAATACAAATACGATTTAAGGGGGATATATAATGAGATTAATTACGCGTTCCGACTTTGATGGTTTGGCTTGTGGCGCACTTCTTAAGGAAGCCGGCATTATAGACAGCTGGAAGTTCGCTCATCCAAAGGATTTACAGGATGGACTTGTTCCTGTTGATGAAAATGATTGTCTTGCCAATGTTCCTTTTGTAGAAGGCTGCGGACTTTGGTTTGATCACCATTCAAGCGAGTTTGAGAGAAATCAGCTTGAAGGTAAATATAAGGGTGAGAGCCGAGTTACACCATCATGTGCAAGAATTATATATGAGTATTACGGCGGAGCCGAGAAGTTTTCACATCTTGATGAGATGATGGAAGCTGTTGATAAGGTTGACTCGGGTAATCTTACCATTGATGAAGTACTTAATCCTAAGGGATGGATTCTTATAGGTTTCCTTATGGATCCGAGAACAGGTCTCGGAAGATGGCGTCAGTTCACTATTCCAAATTATAAGCTTATGGAAGAGCTTATAGATGCGTGCAGAACCATGTCTACCGAGGAGATACTTAATCTTCCTGATGTTAAGGAAAGAATAGATGTTTATAATGAGCAGACCGAGAAGTTTAAGGAAATGGTTAAGGCTCATACAAGAGTTGAGAAGGATGTTATCATTTCCGATTTAAGAGGTGTTGACCCTATCTACACAGGAAAC
>JAFSZR010000079.1 GCA_017459135.1 Lachnospiraceae bacterium
GAGATGTCTTCGGTGTATTCCGGAGGCATCTTTTTTTGGTCTTTAAATCAGTCTCATCTTCTTAAACTTATTCTTTAAAAGACTTTAGAAGGTATCTCTTTTGCCCTTAAACAAATATGCAGTGAAGTATTGATAAGTTAACAGGTTAAAAACAAGTTAAAAATATTTATAAAAAACCTGTTGACAAAAGATTAATAGCAATATATACTGTAAACAGATAGGTTAAGCGATTAACCACATTAACAAATATAGATTATTACTTTTTATAGTTTAAGAATATTTTTTTCATTTTTCCCTTCTCCTTTTTCGGTTGGATTTAGACGGTTGGATTTTACTTAAAAATCTAACCGCTTAACCAAACCGATGATACAATGGAGCAAAGGAGGTTACTATGGCAGAGAAAAAGGCTACAATCAGGGACGTTGCAAAAAAAGCCGGCGTATCGGTTGCATCAGTATCATATACATTGAACGGAATAGATAAGGTTTCTCCTGAGACTAAGGAGAGGATATTCAGAGCGATAGAAGAGCTCAATTATAAGCCGAGCCTGACGGCACAGTGCCTTTCAAAAGGTGATTCGAAGCTTATCGGAATCAGCCTTCCTATTACCGAAAAGGGTGATATACCGGGTATGCTGCTTGAGAACAATCCTTTCTTTGGAGAGTTTATAAGCGGCGTTGAGTCCGTTACGAGAAAAGCGGGGTATGATATTCTTATAAGCGGCGTTGAGACGAATGAGCATTATTCCGACTGGGTTATGAGAAGAAAGCTCGACGGTATTATCATGGTCGGAGCTTATCCTAAGAGCATTTTTGAGGAGATAAAGACTATTGATGTTCCGATAGTTCTTACAGATACATACGAGGATTACGCCTCAGACTTCCACAGGGTTATGGTTGAGGATGAAAAGGGCGGTTACATGGCTGTGAAGCATCTTTTAGAGCTGGGACACAGAAGGATAGGATATGTTACCGGAAGTATTGACAACAGCCTTGTAAATTACAACAGGTATTCAGGCTATAGAAAGGCTTTGCTGGAGGCGGGCATTACGCCTGAAAGGGAATGGTTCTTTGAGGAGCATGTCACATTTGACGGAGGATATGCGATTGCAAAGGACATCATGGAAAAACAGAATGTTACGGCAGTATTTGTGGCAGCTGACATTATGGCGATAGGCATTATAAAGTATTTTCTTGAGAGAGGAAAAAATGTTCCGGGAGACATTTCGGTAGTAGGCTTTGACGATATAAAAATCGGACAGTATATGATGCCGGGGCTTACGACAATCAGACAGGACATTATCATGAAGGGCAGAGTATCTGCCGAGATGATTATGAAGGATATCGGACTCGGAAGGAGAACAAATGACAGCTTTATTCTTAGTCCGTCACTTGTAATAAGAGATTCAACGAGTGCGCTTTAAGGTCATGAAATTATAAAGCGGATGCTTCGCATCCGCTAAAAAAACAAAGACTTAACCGGTTAACATAAGGTTAACACATAATTTATTGATGAGGTATACATATGGATATGGGAAAGCTTTTTGGGTTTAATGCTGTGCCTTTGGCAGATGAAAGCGCAGTTATACAAGGAGATAAATATCGTATAACAGTGCTTACATCCAGAATGTTGAGGCTTGAATATAGTGAGGATGGAATTTTTGAGGACAGGGCGACACAGATTGTATTGAACAGACGCTTTCCGGTGCCACAATTCAGAGTTATAAAAAAAGAAGAAGGATTCGAGCTTGTAACGGACAGTCTTCTGCTTTCGTACAATGGTAAGGAGTTTTCGTCAAGCGGTTTATCAATACAGGTAAACGGCAATTTAAGCGCCTACAGGAGCACATGGTTTTACGGAGAAGAATACAAGGACTTAAAGGGAACAGCCAGAACGCTTGACGAGGCTGACGGAGAGGTTGAGCTTGACAGAGGACTTTTATCATATTATGGATTTTCACTTATAGATGACAGCAAATCGACAATTATAAGGGAGGACGGCTGGGTAGAACCGAGAAAAAAGGGGTGTAAGGATATTTATTTCTTAGGCTACGGAAGAGATTATCTTGGCTGCCTTAAGGATTTTTATAAGCTGTCGGGGCCGACTCCGATGATTCCGAGATATGCGCTTGGTAACTGGTGGAGCCGTTTTTACTGGTACACAGAGAAAGAATACAAAGAATTATATACAAGATTTATGAAGGAGGACATTCCTTTTTCGGTAGCGGTGCTGGATATGTGCTGGCATATCACGGACGTTGACCCGAAATATGGCAGCGGCTGGACCGGATATACGTGGAATAAAGAGCTTTTACCTGACCCTGAGGGCTTTATGAAATGGCTGCATGAAAACAACATGAGGATTACGCTTAATGTACATCCGGCGGACGGCGTAAGGGGCTTTGAGGAAATGTATGCTGACATGGCGGCAGAGCTTGGAGTTGATGCCGATAGGGAAGACAAGATTAATTTTGACGTAGCTGACAGAAGCTTTTTAGAATCTTATTTTAGAAATATATATCATAGGAATGAAAAACGTGGAGTGGATTTTTGGTGGATCGACTGGCAGCAGCAGGGAGGAAGCAAGGTTGAAGGAATTGATGCCCAGTGGATGCTTAACCATTATCACTATCTTGACAACGGAAGGGAAGGAAAGAAGCCTTTGATTCTGTCAAGATATGCAGGGCTTGGAAGTCACAGATACCCGGTAGGCTTTTCGGGAGACACATTTGCAACATGGGATTCCCTGGACTTCCAGCCGTATTTCACGGCAAATGCATCAAATGCGGGCTATGGCTGGTGGAGCCACGATATCGGCGGCCATATGCACGGAACAAGAAGCGATGAGATGGCAATGAGGTGGCTGCAGTTTGGCGTATTCTCACCGA
>JAFSZR010000080.1 GCA_017459135.1 Lachnospiraceae bacterium
TAAAGGAAGCTTTGTTTTATCACAACACTATAGGTGTATCGGGTAAAGGAGGCGGAACTTATGAATGATTTAACGAAAGAAAAGGATATTTTGAACCTTTGGTTTAATAATATAGGAGGCGTGGGAGATGCAAGCAGAAGGAAACTCATACATGAATTTGGAAGTATTGAGGATATATTTGATGCATCAAAAAATCTTCTTGCAGCTGTAGTCGGTGACGAAAAAGCCGGATTTATCATTAATTCAAAATCCTTTAATTATGCTAAAGAATTACGTGAGATTTTGATTCAAAAAAATATAGATATTGTTTATCCGGAACATCGGTTTTATCCGAAAAAACTGCTTAATATGTTTGATTATCCGAATATTTTATATGTAAGGGGTATATTGAGCTATAAATTAAATATACATAATATGAACATAGGTATAGTGGGCGCAAGAACATCTGATACTTACGGTAGAGAACTTGCGAGAATGTTCGGAAGAGAACTTGCCAAAGAGGGAATAAATATAATAAGCGGACTTGCTCTTGGCATAGACGGGATGTCACACAGGGGTGCTCTGGATGGCGGAGGGTATACTGTCGGTGTCCTTGGGTGCGGCATTGATATAATATATCCGAGGGAAAACTATGAGTTATATACAGAAATGTCAAAATCGGGTGCTGTTATATCCGAATATCCGCCCGGAACACCCCCAAATGCGGGACAGTTTCCTATAAGAAACAGAATAATAAGCGGACTTTCCGACGGACTTCTTGTGGTTGAGGCAAGGAAAAAGAGCGGGTCGCTTATTACAGCCGATCTTGTGCTTGAGCAGGGAAAACAGGTTTATGCGATTCCCGGAAGAATAACCGATAAAAACTGTGACGGAACCAATAATCTTATCAAAATGGGAGCCATGTGCGTGACATCACCGGAGGATATAATTAACGATCTGAAAGGTATATCATTTTGTGATGAAAAAAACAAAAATGATAATAATGAAATAGCAAAATATGATAGTGACGCTGTCGAGGAATTTGGTTTTATGCAAAAATCGGTAAATAAAAATTCTCTTGCACCTGCCGAAAAAATGTTGTATAGTTGTTTGAGTTTAGAGCCGACATATATTGATGACATAATTGAAAAGCTAAAGATGGGTGTCAGCGACACCATAAACTTACTTTATAATATGGAAGAAAAAGGATTGATAAAACAATCTTCTAAGGGGTATTATATTATTTCTGTTTGAGATAAGGAGAGGAAAATGGCTAAAAATCTTGTTATTGTGGAGTCGCCTGCAAAGGCAAAAACAATCAAAAAATTTCTGGGGGCAAATTATGAGGTTATCGCGTCAAACGGACATGTAAGAGACTTACCTAAGAGTCAGATGGGTATTGACTTTGACAATGATTATGAACCGAAGTATATCACCATAAGGGGAAAGGGTGAACTGCTTTCGGAATTAAGAAAAGAAGTTAAGAAGGCAGATAAAGTATTTCTTGCAACCGACCCTGACCGTGAGGGAGAAGCCATATCTTACCACTTGTCAATTGCGTTAAATCTTGATAAAAAGAATTATAAGAGAATTACATTTAATGAAATAACAAAAAATGCGGTTAAGGATTCCATAAAGCATGCAAGAAATATCGATATGGATCTTGTTGATGCACAGCAGGCAAGAAGAGTTCTTGACAGAATGGTGGGTTATTCGATAAGCCCTCTTTTATGGGAAAAGATTAAAAGAGGACTCAGTGCCGGAAGAGTTCAGTCCGCTGCACTTAAGCTTGTTTGCGATAGAGAAAACGAAATAAATGCATTTATTCCGAAGGAATATTGGAGCCTTAGTGCCAATGTTATTACGGGTAAAAATTTAAAACCTGTCGTATTTAATTATGCCGATGACAAGATGGATAAAGAAAAACTCGATGAAGTCAAGGCTGCCGTAAAAGGTAAGAAAATGCTTGTTGAAAGCATAAAACAAAGCGAGAAAACCAAGAAATCGCCGTTGCCTTTTACAACCAGTACACTTCAGCAGGATGCCGGTACGAAACTTAATTTTTCAACCAGCAAGACTATGAGAGTTGCACAGCAGTTATACGAAGGTGTGGATGTTAAGGGCAGAGGTACCATAGGTCTTATTACATATTTAAGAACCGATTCCACCAGAATTTCCGAAGAAGCTGACAAGAGTGCAAAGGAATATATTTCCGATAAATTTGGCGAAAACTATGTAGGAAGTGTTAAAGAAAACAAGTCGGACAAGAAAATACAGGATGCTCATGAGGCTATACGACCGACCGATGTAAGTCTTACACCTGTACTTTTAAAGGACCAGCTTACCAAAGAGCAGTTCAGACTTTATCAGCTTATTTATAACAGATTCCTTGCAAGCCGTATGAGTGATGCCGTATACGAAACGAATACGGTGACATTAAAGGCCGATACCAAGAAAGATGATTATAAGTTTAAGGCATCATCAACAAAGGTGAAGTTTGAAGGATTTCTTGCTGTTTACAAGCCGGATGAAGAAGAAAAAGACAAGACAAAGCTTACGAACATTAAAGAAAAAGATATATTTGATGTTGAATCTTTAGAAGAAAAACAGCATTTTACCCAGCCTCCGGCACATTTTACCGAGAGTTTGCTTGTAAGAACCATGGAAGAGCTCGGAATAGGAAGACCTTCAACTTATGCGCCTACCATTTCAACGCTTCTCGCAAGACATTATATAGTGAAGGAAGCCAAAAATCTTTATATGACGGAACTCGGAGAAGCCGTAAACGAGATAATGAATATAGCTTTTCCTGAAATAGTGGATACAAGCTTTACCGCAAACATTGAGTCTTTGCTTGATGATATAGAAGCCGGAAACATTGATTGGAAGATAGTTGTTAAAAATTTCTATCCCGACTTAAAAAACTCCGTAGACAATGCTCAAAATGAGCTTGAACACATAAAGATAGAAGATGAAGTTTCCGATACAAAATGCGAGCTTTGCGGCAGAATGATGGTTGTTAAATATGGTTCACACGGTAAGTTTTTAGCATGTCCGGGCTTCCCTGAGTGTAAAAATACAAAACCATATTTTGAAAAAACGGGTGTTAAATGTCCGAAATGTAATGCCGATATAGTAATTAAGAAGACGAGAAAGGGTAGAAGATACTACGGATGTGTCAATAACCCTGAATGTGACTATATGTCATGGTCTAAGCCACAGACAGAAAATATTTCGTCATAATTTGATATTTTTTGTTGATGAAAAACACATTATATGGTAGTATATAGTGTGAGTGGCACAAAATACATTATTTATCTATGATACAGCTGCGGAAACGGACTTTCGGATACAGATGTAACAAAAGGATTTGTGAGTGTACTCATGAGTCCTTTTTATGTTTTAAAGGGGTTTACAAATATTAGTATTTTGTTGCTTATCCTATGATGGGGGAAAGGTAAAAGTTATGATTAATACGGACATCTACAATTATATCAATATTCTTGACAAAGCGGCAGATGCGGCAAACATGAGAAACGAACTCATATCTAACAATATTGCCAATGTCAGTACTCCGAATTACAAAAGAAAAGATTTGGATTTTGAGTCTGTTCTTCAGGCGGAACTTGCCGGAGGAAGAACTCTTAATCAGAGTGTAAACATGGCAAACAAGGATTTGTCCGTATTGGATCCTCAGGTGTTTACCGATAACTCCAATCTGTCTTACAGGCTTGACGGTAACAATGTTGATATTAGTACCGAAGAAGCATATCTGGCAGAAAATACAATAAGATACCAGCTCTTGATCGATCAGATGAACCAGGAGTTCTCAAGATACTCGACGGTACTTTCTTCGTCATCATAGGAGGTATAATACATGAGTGTTTTTTCATCAATGAATGTTGCTGCAACAGGTATGACCGCGCAGCAGCTTAGAATGGATGTTATTTCGCAAAATATTGCGAATGCAAGTACGACAAGAACAGAGGATGGTACGGCATACAGAAGAAAGACGGTTTATTTCGAAGAGAAAGCTACCACATCCTTTGATAATATTTTGAACGGTTATATGACAAATTATCAGCCTAACGGTGTAAAGGTAACGCATATTGTCGAAGATCCTTCGGATTTAAGACTTGTTTACGAACCGGATAATCCGGACGCAAACGAAGACGGATATGTTGAATATCCGAATGTTGATACCGTTACCGAAATGACTAACCTTATCGATGCCAGTCGTGCCTACGAAGCTAATATTACTTCGTTTAATGCGGCAAAAACCATTGCCGAAAAGGGAATGGAATTATTCGGTTAGTTATTGTTCAATAAATTACAGTTAGGAGAGTGAGTAATATGTCCATAACACCGGTTGAATTATATGGAAATGATTTTAATGTAAACAGTATACATGACGGATATAAGGTTTCGTCGGATAAATCCAGCACTACATTTGACAGCATTTTCAGTGCTGCCGTTGATATGTATAAAGAAGCGGATCATTATCAGAAGGTTGCGGAGTCTGAAGAAATGGCATTTGCACTCGGTTATACCGACAGCGTGCATGACCTGGCTCTGGCACAGCGTAAAGCCAATATTTCGCTTCAATATACCGTAAAGGTAACAAATGCGGTTGTATCTGCATATAAAGAGCTTATGAATATGCAGTTATAGCTTTAATATACGGAGGAACTTATGAGAGAGTGGTTCAGGCAGCTGCCTGCAAAGATAGTTGAATTTTGGAACAGATATACTGCAAAACAGAAAACTTTATTCTTTTCTGTGGTGGCAGCGGTAATAATTACCCTTGTCGCTCTTTTTGTTATTCTTAACAGAACCTCATATACAAGGCTTGCGACTTTTGACAATTCCGCTCAGACAGCGGAGGCAGAGGCTTTATTAAAAGAAAACGGAATCAAGCACAGAGTCTCCGATGATGCCTTAAGTATAGATGTTGACGAAAAAAAGATAGCTGAAGCAAGACTTTTGCTTGGTCAGAACGGAATAAGTGCTTCGGCAAGCAGTGTTGATAACAGCTGGCTTTTCGACAACAGCTTCAGTACGACCGATTCCGAACGAAAACTTAAAGCGAAGATAAAACTTGAAGCGGATATGGAAGCCGATATAAAGAGTATGGAAGGTGTCACAAAGGCTTCCGTAACAATCGATTTGCCGGATTCAAGCAGTTCTATATATAACAACGAAAAGAGCACAACAGTAAGTATCATGCTTACCACAAACAGTAATTTTAAAAACGAAAGTGTATCCGGTATTGCCGAATACGCCAGAACCTGTGTCGGAAATGAAGATACCAATGATATCACGATTATAGATAAACAGGGTAATTTGCTTTTTTCGGGTGCCAATAATTCCACTACGGTTTTAACAAATCTTTCGATTGAGCAGCAGGTAGAGGAATATTACAACAGTAAACTTTGGAATCTTATGGTTAATTCGGGAGTTTATGACGATGTTTCGGTTTCTTCAAATCTTGATATTAACATAAGTCCTGAGGAAATAGAGGACATAAAGTACTATACAAATACAGATGATGATACCGGTCCTAAGGAAACATATTATTACTACCTTGCGGAAAATGTTGATGGAACCGGAGGAGTGGTAGGTACGGATGCAAACGGTGAGGAGATTACCGATTATAATCTTTTGGATGAGGCAAATTCCGAATCCACACTTACTCTTATCAAAGAGACATATGCTACAAGCAGTACCAAAACAAAAACCGTTAAGTCTGTAGGTAGTGTTGAGCTGGCTAACTCAAGTATTTCCTTATATCTTACGAAATACAATATTTACTACGAAGAGGAACTTGAAAAACAGGGTCTTCTTGAAGGAACAACTTACGAAGAATTTAAACAGGCAAATTCGGAGCCTGTCGAAAATATAAACCCACCTGAGATTGTATCGCTTTTATCAAAAGGTACGGGTATCAAAGAAGCAAATATTTATGTAATTGAAAGAACGGTACCGATTTTCTATCCGAAGGAGAAGAAGTCAGTGCCTGTACAGAGTATATTATCAATCGTTCTTGCCGTAATAATCGGAGTTCTGCTTTTGTTTGTGGTATTCAGAAGTATGAAGGCAGAAGAGGTTGTGGAGACGGAGCCGGAGCTTTCTGTTGAGACTCTTCTTGCAACAACCAAAGAAAATCAGACGCTTGATGATATCGAATTCGGCGAAAGCTCGGCAACCAAGAGTCAGATTGAAAAATTCGTCGATGAAAATCCTGAAGCGGTTGCATTGTTACTTAGAAACTGGTTGAATGATGAATGGGAGTAATAAGATATGGCAGTTAAGTCTATAGAGGATATTTCCGGATTACAAAAAGCTGCGGTTTTGCTTATATCGCTTGGACCTGAGCGTTCGGCACAGGTTTTCAAACATCTGAAGGATGAAGAAATAGAACAGCTTACACTTGAAATTGCCAATACAAGAAGTGTTCCTGCTGACGTAAAAGAGATGGTTATGGATGAATTCTATGAAATCTGTCTTGCTCAGCAGTACATTGCCGAAGGTGGTATTGCCTATGCTAAGCAGCTTCTTGATGCAGCTCTCGGTGAGGATAAAGCTAAAACGGTCATCGGTAAGCTTACTGCATCTCTTCAGGTTAGACCTTTTGAGTTCGTACGTAAGGCAGATGCTTCACAGCTTCTTAACTTTATCCAGGATGAACATCCGCAGACTATTGCCCTTATACTTGCTTATCTTTCACCACAGCAGTCTGCTGCGGTTGTAAGCGCTCTTCCTCCTGAAAAACAGGCGGATGTTGCCAAAAGAATTGCCGTTATGGACAGAACAAGTCCTGATGTAATTAAAGAGGTAGAGGCAGTGCTTGAGAAAAAACTTTCATCACTTGTTAATCAGGATTACACCATTGTCGGTGGTGTCGAATCCATTGTTAATATTCTTAATACCGTTGACAGAAGTACTGAGAAACATATTATGGAAACTCTCGAGGTTGAGGATCCTGAGCTTGCAGATGAAATCAGAAGAAGAATGTTCGTATTCGAGGATATTCTTACTCTTGATAACAGAGCTATTCAGACCGTTCTTCGAGAAGTTGATAATAACGAACTTGCAGTTGCACTTAAGAATGCAAACGAAGATGTACAAAAGGTTATTTTCGATAACCTTTCATCAAGACTTGCTTCCATGATAAAAGAGGATATGGAATTTATGGGTCCTGTACGTCTTAAAGATGTTGAAGATGCACAGCAGAAAATTGTTAATATCATTAGGAAACTTGAGGATTCGGGTGAGATTGTTATTTCCCGTGGTGGAGGTGACGAGATAATTGTCTAGTCTGTTTAAATCGGGTTTTGTAAATATGACAAACGGTAATACAACGCCGTTTGTGATTGATGCCAATACACGTATTATCGGCGGAGCACCAAAGGAATCGGAGAAATCCGAAAATTCCGAAAACTCCGATGAGTCTGCTGAAAACCAGTCTCCTGATGGTGCTGATGATTTTTCCGGAGGTGTCAGAACTGCCGAGAATCAGCTTATTCTCGATGATGCCATGGAAAAAGCAAAAGACATCAGAGATGATGCAAGAGATAAAGCAAATAAGCTTATTGAAGAAGCATGGCAGGAAGCTGAAAGCATAAAGGAAAATGCTTATAAAGAAGGTTATGAGAACGGCCTTGAAGACGGAAATATGGAAGCTATGAAAAGGGCTGATGTATATCTTGCCAATCTAAATGATGAACAGGAAAAGATTAAGGCCGATATGCTTGCGAAAAACGAGGCATATCTCGATGATGCGGAGAAAAAACTTGTCAATCTTACCTGTGAACTTATAAAAAAAATATCAGGAATTATCGTTGATGATTATAAGCCGGCTATGCTTAATATGATAAATAACGCGCTTTATGATGTGGAATCAACCACCAAATATACCATAAAGGTTTGTGAAGAAAGTTATGCATATGTTGCAGATAACAGTGAAAGAATAGTCGGGGCAGCAAATCCCAATATTACAATTGATGTTTTTGCCGATGCAAAACTTGAAAAAGGACAGTGCATCATAGAAACGGATAATGGTATTATTGATTTATCAATGGATATACAGATACAAAATCTTATTACTGCATTTAAACTGCTTTCGTAGTATAATAAATATGTCCCCGGTTTTATATCGGGGATTTTTAGAATAAACATAAAAGAGTAGATAGAATATGAGCAATGAATTCAGACATGAATTTAATATACAAAAATATTACAACCTGCTTGATCGCGATTACGTAATGAGCTACGGAAAGGTCAGTAAAATCGTAGGTCTTACCATGGAATCATTCGGTCCGCCATGTAAACTTAATGACTTATGCGAGGTTATTTCTAAAGACGGAATGAACAGGGTTATGGCTGAGGTTGTAGGCTTCAGGGACAATAAGGTATTGCTTATGCCTTTTGATGTGGTTGACGGTATAGGTCTCGGAGCGACCGTTAAAAATACCGGTGAAGTGCTTACGGTTAAAGTTGGTCCACAGCTTCTTGGTAGGGTTCTTGACGGTATAGGAAGACCTATGGATAATAAGCCTCTTGATTATGATGAGGAATATCCTATAGACAATGCACCGCCTGATCCTCTTCAAAGAAAACTTATTTCGGAAGTTCTTCCGCTTGGTGTTAAAGCGGTTGACGGTCTTCTTACCATAGGTAAAGGACAAAGAGTAGGTATATTTGCGGGAAGCGGTGTTGGAAAAAGTACACTTTTGGGAATGTTTGCCCGTAATACTAAAGCTGATATTAATGTGATTGCCCTTATAGGCGAGCGTGGAAGAGAGGTCGGAGAGTTTATAGAGCGTGACCTTGGAGAAGAAGGTTTAAAGAGGTCTGTGCTTGTTATCGCAACTTCGGATAAACCGGCACTTATCAGAAATAAGGCGGCAAAGACCGCTACGGCCATAGCCGAGTATTTCAGAGATCAGGGCAAAGATGTACTTCTTATGATGGACTCGCTCACACGTTTTTCCATGGCGCAAAGAGAAATCGGACTTGCTTCGGGTGAGCCTCCTGTTACCAGAGGATATCCGCCATCGGTTTATTCCGAACTTCCGAAGGTTTTGGAAAGGGCCGGAAATACATTTAAGGGTTCGATAACGGGACTTTATACGGTCCTTGTTGACGGTGATGACTTTAACGAGCCTATTACCGATACTGCAAGAGGTATACTTGACGGGCATATTGTTCTTTCAAGAAAGCTGGGTCATAAAAATCATTATCCCGCAATTGATATACTTGCAAGCATTTCACGTTGTATGAGTGCCATCGCTTCAAGTGATCATAAAGAAGCTGCGGGAAAACTTAAGAATGTACTTGCCACTTATAATGATGCAGAGGATTTGATAAATATCGGTGCATACAGATCAGGTTCTAATCCCGATATAGATTATGCGATTACAAAGATAAAAAAAGTTAATCAATTTCTTGTGCAGGATGTTGACAGTAAATTCTTGATTGAAGATGAATTAAACATGCTTAAAGGTATTTTTGAATAATCAGAGGTGGCATTATGGCTAAATTTAAATACCGTATGCAAAATATTCTGGATATAAAGCTTAAGCTTGAGGATGCCGCAAAACAGGAATATGCAAATGCGAGACATGCTCTTAATGTTGAAGAAGATAAGCTTGCAGCTTTGCACGATAGAAAAGAGGAATATCACAGGATTTATCTTGACGCGTTGCAGGGCAGATTGGATCTGCTTGAAATAGAAGAATGTGAAAATTCCATAACCTGCATGGATGATATGATAGAAGCACAAGAGGAAAATGTAAAAAAAGCCAGCAAAAATCTTGAAAAAGCAAGGCAAAAGCTTAATAATGTTATGCAGGAAAGAAAAATGCACGAAAAACTTAAGGAACAGAAATTTGATGAGTTTGTAACCGAGCTTAATGCACAGGAAGGTAAGGAGACGGACGAGGTTGCAAGCTATCAGTTTAACAGTAAAAAACCTGATTTGGAGGAATAAACGGATATGGCAAAGGATAAAAGAGACGGGGAAGGAAAAAAAGGTATAAGCGGTTCGGCGATATTGATAATGGTTCTTATTATTATTTCGTTTCTTTCCACTATGGCACTTTTGATAAAATGCGATGTGGGTGGATTCGGAAGTGAGGTTTTAAGACCGGTATTTAAGGATGTTCCGATAATTAATAAGATTCTTCCGGATGCATCCGATGAAGAGGTTGCTAAGGAAAGCGATTATCCTTACAGCACTCTTTCTGAGGCTTTGGATCAGATTAAAATTATGGATGAGGAGATAAATGCCAAGGATGCCGAAATTCTTTCTTTGAACGATAAAATCTCGGAATTGACAAAAGAAGTTGACCAATTAACCGTATATAAAACCGAACAGGAAGAGTTCGAAAAGAAAAAAAATGAATTTTATGACGAAATAGTCTATGGAGATTCTGCTCCTGATGCCGATACATATATTGAGTGGTACAATCAAATTGATTCCGAACGTGCCGAACAGATTTATGCCGATATGATTGCTGCAAGACAGGCAGATCAGGAAATACTCGAATTGGCTGCAACTTACGAGAATATGAAAGCCAAGAATGCTGCCGATATTTTGCAAAGCATGAAAAACGACATGGATACGGTTGCACTTATTATGAATAATATGAGTGCGGAAAAAAGGGCGGATGTACTTGCAGCTATGGAACCTGAATTTGCGGCAAGTATAACAAAGAAATTGTTACCGTAACTCAATATACCAAGAAAGGAGAAAAAATATGGCAATTTCTACAAAGGGAATTAGCCCGATGGATTTAACTTCCGGTGTAAAGTCGAAGAATAATCTGAAATCCAAAGCAGAGGAAGGTGCTGCGGATTCTTTCTCAAGTTTGATGAATTTATCTTCCGCAAATTTCAAGGATGAAAATACTAAAGTTACGGATTCTTCATTAACAGCCGAAAAAACCAAATCGGTAAGTGCTTCCGATAAGTCACAGTCTTACGGAGATACCGCTGATAAGGCAAAAGATACAAATGTTAATAAATCCGATGAAAACAATATATCAGCCAAGGACGGCGAAAAAGCAAGCGCTTCTGATAAAACGGAAATCAAGGAATCTACAATCGGTACGGAGGGGGAGACGAAAGATATTTCTTCCGACAACACAACCGTTCAGGATATTCCTGAAGAAAAAATTGTGGATCTGGCAGAGCAGCTTGCATCTTTGATTAATCAGATAACAGAGATTCTTAAGGATATGCTTGGCATAGGCGACGAAGAACTGGAAGAAAACTTATCGGTGCTTGATATGAATTTTTCTGATTTGATTAATACCGACAATGTCAGTGAATTTGTTCTTTACGAAAAAGGTGCATCAGAAGTTGATATTCTTATTGATGAACAGCTTGCAACTCTCGTAAATGACATAAACGAACAGATTAACGAATTAACATCGGCTTTCGAAGCATTTGATTTAACTTCGGAAATGATTGAAACAGACGGCGAAGAAAAATATGTTATAGATATTAAAGATATTCTTTCAAAGGCTGATGAAATAATTGAGGTTGCTGAAGAAAACGAAGTTGATGCCGACATTGATACGGAAAACGAACTGACAAGAGGTTCATTTATTAACAAAAATGCCGATAATAATATCAGTGAGGGAGTAAGAACAATTGTTGTCGAAACTTCCGGTAATACGGATAATCGTAATTCATCTTCAAACAGCTTTAATAACTCAAACGAAAGCATAGTTAATAATTTGAATAATGCTATCAACAATGTTGTTTCGGAAGACGTAAGCGTTTCGGGTGAGTTTACCGAAAGTATATCTCAGGCGGATATTATAAGACAGGTGGTTGATGAGATTAAAGCAAATGTAACAAATGAAGTTACATCACTCGAAATGAGACTTAACCCTGAAAGCCTCGGAAGAGTCCAGATTACGGTCAGCTCAAGAAACGGTATCATGCAGGCTCAAATAGTTGCCGAAACCGAAGCTGCTAAAAATGCAATCGAAGCAAATATCGCAGCTTTGAGAGAAACATTAAACAATCAGGATTTGAAGGTTGAAGATGTTGAAGTAACCATCGCCTCATACGGATTCTTTGAAGGACAGGAAGATAACATGCAGGACGAAAACGGTGAAAGAAGATCCAAGGGTAAAAACATCGGTGTTGATTCAAACGGAAATATAACGGATGAAATGACTGACGATGAACAGTTGGAAACAGAAATGATGAGAGCACAGGGTAACAGTGTGAATTATTCAATATAAAAAACGGAAAGGAGAAAAGATATGGCAATTGATTCAGCATTAAACAGTGTAGCGGCAGCATCTTCCGCATATCATGCTTCGGGAAAAACAGCTGATTCAAAGGAAAGCAACGATCTTGACAAGGATGCGTTCTTACAGCTTCTTGTAACACAGATGAAATATCAGGATCCGCTTAATCCTGGTGACAGTACGGAATATATGTCACAGCTTGCACAGTATTCATCACTTGAAGCAACCATGAATATCGGAGATGCCATTGACAAGAGCAACGGTCTTAATCTCGTAGGACAATACGTTATAATGAATGCGAAGGATTCTTCCGGAAATGAATCCATGATAAGCGGATTGGTTCAATATGCAACTGTTAAAAACGGTGAGGTAATGTTATCAATAAATGATACCTATTATCCTGCAAGCGATTTGGATTCCGTTGTTGACTACGATTATTATATGTTCCTTCAGGAACATGCCGGAGATATTGATAAGGCAGCATTTGACAAAGCTTCGGAAAACGGTGCTACAGGCAAAGCGGAAGAAGCGTAGTTTTATAAAAAAGGTGGAGATTTTATGGAAGGTTTAAATTCAAGGCTCGTTTCAATCGAACAGGCAAAGGAATTATATCTTCATAGCAAGGACGCCGTTAATAAAGAAAAACCCACCGAAAGCAATTTGTTTCAGGATATCTTAAAAGAAAAAGCAGAAAGCTTTGAAAATGTTAAGTTTTCGAAACATGCAAACCAAAGACTTGAGAGCAGAAATATTATTCTTTCAAATGCACAGAGAACAAGACTTAATGAGGGCGTTGAAAAAGCAAGAGACAAGAGTATAAACGAAACACTTGTTATGATGGATAATCTGGCATTTATTGTAAATGTTAAGAATAATATGGTGGTAACGGCTTTGGAACAAAATGAAGATAATAATGTTTTTACCAACATTGACGGAGCGGTAATTGTGTAACTTATGGTTTAAGCCGGACCGAAACATCCTTAATAAGGATTGCCAGGAGGCTTATTATCCCGGAATGACAGAAGGGATTTAAAACAGGAGGACAAAGTTATGATGAGATCATTATATTCTGGTGTTGCAGGTCTTAAGACTCACCAGACAAAGATGGATGTAATAGGTAACAATATAGCAAACGTAAATACCATAGGATTTAAATCTTCATCGGTATTATTCAGAGATGTTTTATATCAAACAAGTTCAAACGCAACCGGTGCAACAGAGACTACCGGTGGTACAAATGCTTCACAGATAGGTCTTGGTACCAAGATGGCTTCGATTTCGACAAAGATAACCGAAACCGGTGCCGCACAAAGTACAAATAATCCGTACGACTTAATGCTTGACAGCGCAAGCTTTTTCATAGTCAGCCGTGGAGGTGTAAACTATTTCACTAAGGTTGGTGCCTTTGAGGTAGATGCTGCAGGATGCCTTGTTACAAGTAACGGATATCAGGTAATGGGATGGCATGTGGATCCGGATAATCCTACAACCATAAGAAAAGATACCGTTAAGGCTCTTTATCCTGAATCGGAAGAAAATAAAGTTTCTGCACCTGAGATGACATCAAAGGCTCATATGACGGGTAATGTGGATATGACAGATACCGAGCTTACTTCTACAGACGGTAAGACTGTATCGGTTTCGGTATATGATTCACTTGGCTACAGCTATACCGTTAAGTTTAAGATGAAGCAGGATGCCGCTCAGCCTGACAAGTCGCTTTACAATCTTGAAATCGATTCAATAACCGATGCAAACAATGTAAGAATTCTCGGAGCTGATGATACGACCACTCCTGAAGTGGAAGGCGGATATACCGCAACTATCGCAGGCGGAAATTCAATTCAGATAAAATTTGATGCTGATTCGGGTCTTTTTGAATATGCCGGAGCTGCAGGCGGAAAAGATGCTCTTCTTGAGATAACTCCTCAGGGAACTGACAGAGGAGATGTATTTACCGCAAAGATTGACGGTAAAGATGTTGACGGTATAACAATTGATTTTTCAGCACTTACAATGTTTGAGGCCGGCGGAAAATCATCGGCTAAGATGGTAAGAGCTGCAGAAGATACAACAGGCGGCGGACGTGCGGCAGGTAAACTTAATGATGTAAGTATAGATAATTCAGGTAAGATTTACGGAGTATACAGCAACGGTGAGACTAAGCTTATGGGACAGATTGCGGTTGCAAACTTTGATAACCCGATGGGTCTTGAAGCGATCGGTGACAGTTTATATAAGACTACTCAGAACTCCGGTGAATTTGACGGAATCGGTTCCGCGGTTGATGAAAACGGCGGTAAGATGACTCAGGGTGTTTTGGAAATGTCAAACGTTGACTTATCGGCAGAATTTACTGATATGATTACAACTCAGAGAGGTTTCCAGGCTAACTCGAGAATTATTACAACATCTGATTCATTGCTTGAAGAATTAGTAAATCTTAAGAGATAATTTTTATAAAAATTAACGCCCTTTTGTATATGTCGAATTTTTAATTCTATAAGTGCAAAAGGGCGATATTTTTGTAGACATAAAATGTTTTGTGTGGTATAATACAAGCGTTGTATATTGTCATAAATAAATCGGGAGTGAGCACATGATTGAGGTAACAAGACTTAAGGGTACAAAGGTTATAATAAATGCCGAACTCATAGAAACCGTTGAGGAAACTCCTGATACTGTTATAACACTTACAAGCGGAAAGAAATTCATTGTAAGTGAATCGACCAAAGACATTATGGATTTGGTTGTGAATTATAAGAGAAAGATTCATACACCTTTATAAAACGTGTATGATATTCAGAGGTGACTTAAGGTGGATTTAGCGTCGATAATTGGTATAGTTTTAGCACTGTTCCTCATGATAAACGGTATGGGTGGTGTCAGTGCTCTTATGAATACCTTCATAGATATGCCTTCGGTATATATCACCCTTGGTGGTGCATTCGGTACAATTCTTGCGATGAACACTATGAAAGGGTTCTTTGCGGGATTAAAGTCGTATCTTTTGATTTTTAAGACGCCGAAAGCCAGCGAGATAGACACCATTAAATCTATAATTGATTTATCTAACCTTGCGAGAAGAGAAGGTCTTCTTGCACTTGAGGAGTCCGCGAACTCACTGGATGATGAGTTTATGAAAAAAGGTGTTATGCTTATAGTCGACGGTACAGATCCCGAGTTGGTTAGAAGCATACTTGAAGCAGAACTTATAAATGTTGATACAAGACATCAGAGTAATATCGGTTTCTGGAAGGACGTTGCTTCCATGGGACCTGCATGGGGCATGATCGGTACACTTATCGGACTTATAAACATGCTTAAGGACTTGTCGGATCCGGATTCCATCGGACCTAACATGGCAGTCGCTCTTATTACAACATTGTACGGTTCCGTACTTGCAAACTGGGTTTGTGCACCTGCATCAAGCAAGCTTGCAAAATTAAATGATACCGAGATTAAGTTAAAAGAAGTTATGATAGAGGGTATCTTGTCTATACAGGCAGGTGAGAACCCAAGAGTTATTGAAGAAAAGCTTAAGGCGTTCCTTGCTCCTAAGGATAGAGCCGGACTTGGTGAAGAAGGCGGTGGTCAGTAGTGGCAAAGAAAAAAGAACAACCCGCTGAAGAAGGTTCACCGGCGTGGATGGCGACATTCAGTGATCTTATGAACCTGTTGCTTTGCTTCTTCGTATTGCTTTTTGCAAGCTCAACCATGGATGCGGGTAAGATACAGAAAATTATGGCATCATTCAACAATATGAATTTTTCCATAATGAATGAAAGTGCCGCTTCCTTGCTTTCGGGAGATATGATGTCCGGCGGTGTTACACAAGTTCCGGATATTCAAAGTATTATGACTCAGGCAGGTAGGGCGATTGACGGAAATCCGGGTGAGGATAATGCAGCAACATCATCCGATGCTGAGAATCTTTCCGATGAAGAATTAAAGAGTGAATATGACAAGCGAGGCGAAGAACAATCGGAAGAAATGTATGAAGAGATTGTTCAAATGGCTGAATCATACAGAATAGACGACCAGATTATTCTTGATTACAATGCTCACTACGTTGAACTCGATTTGAACGGTTCCATACTTTTCGATTCAGGTAAGGCTGAAGTTAGAGAAGATTCAAAGATGTTCCTGCAAAAGATTGCAAGAATAGTTGTAAAATACAAATATTGCATTATTGAGATAGAGGGACATACGGATAATGTTCCGATATCCACGGCAAAATATGAAAACAACAGAGCACTTTCAACCGAAAGAGCAAGAAATGTTTATGAATATCTTATGACACAGGAAAACTTTGTTGATGCAAATATGAAGATTGCCGGTTACGGTGAAAGTAAACCGATAGCTTCGAATGCAACAGAGGAAGGAAGAGCAAAAAACAGAAGAGTTGTTATAAAGATATATAATCAGCAGAATTCTACAAATTAAGGAGAAGAAGGATAAAATGAGAAAAAATCTTATTACCGTAATAATACTTGCGATTTGTATAATTAATCTTGTTTTTAACATATTGCTTGTATTTGTATTTATGCCATCTACATCAAAAACAAATAAGCTTATAGGAGATATTGCAGCGGTACTTGATCTTGAGATTTCTTCTCAATCAAACGGTGATGATTCCGGATTTGATGTTGCGGATCTTGCACCGTTCCAGCTTGAACAGGGTAATCCTATTAACCTTGCTTCTGACGGTTCGGATAAGGTGCATGCTCTTCAGTACGGAATTACTATAAATCTTGACAAGACAGCCAAGGATTACAGTAAGGTTCAGGCAAATCTCGAAGCCTCTACTTCACTGATATATGATATGACCCGTGATGTAATCGGAAATTACACTTATGCACAGGTTATAGACGTTGAGGTTCAAAGACAGATTAAGGAAGAGATTCTTAGAAAGCTTAAGGAAACCTTTAACACAGAGTGTATTTATTCTGTAAGCTTCTATAACTGGGTAGCACAATAATCTTTCCTTGGGAGGGAAAATGGCGTGGCAGACGTATTATCACAAAATGAAATAGATGCCTTGCTTAAACAGTTAAGTTCCGGTGAGTTGGATGTTGATACAATAGAAGACAGTCAGGCAGCGAAGGTTAAAGAGTATGACTTTTCAAGGCCTGCTAAGTTTTCTAAAGAACATCTGAGAACGCTTGAGATAATATTTGAGCATTTTGGAAGGCTGTTATCAAGTAATCTTCCTGCTTATCTTAGAAAAAATGTACAGGTTGAGGTTATGAACTCGGAGGCTGTTACTTATTCGGAGTTTTCAAACGCTCTTTCAAATCCTGTGCTTCTGGCGATTGTAAATATGTCGCCTTTGTCAGGAAATATTATACTTGAGCTGGCAACAAATATAGGTTATACGATAATTGACAGATTGCTCGGAGGTTCCGGAGAGCCTTTGGAAAAAGTAAGGGACTTTTCGGAAATTGAGTTATCTATTTTGGAAAGAATATTTAATGTTATTATAGATTTGTTAAGAGAACCTTGGGTAAATGTTATTGAGATTGATCCTTATCTGGAGAGAATCGAAACAAATTCACAATTTGCCCAAATCATATCGCCGACAGAAATGATAGCGATTGTAACAATCAACATCAATATAGGTGGTGTGGAAGGTCTCATGAATGTATGTCTTCCTTTCCTGACATTAGAAGATATTATGGATAAGCTTAATACCAAGTATTGGTTCTCCACTATGCAGGATAGAGATGAGCAAAGTTATGCAGATGTTATCGAGACAGCTATTAATAAAGCTCAGATACCTATTTCCGCCGAACTTGGCAGGAGTACAATCACAGTTTGGGATTTTGTTAACCTTCAGGTCGGAGATGTTATTAAGCTTAATACCAATGTTGAAGACGAACTTGACATATACGTCGGGAACATTGTTAAATTCAAAGCATTACCGGGTTCAGCCAGTGAGAATTATGCAGTAAAAGTCACTGAGATTTATAGAGAGGAGGAATAATCGGTTATGGATGGCATGTTATCTCAAGAGGAGATTAATGCATTGCTTGGTGATATGGGTGCGGGATCTTCCAGCGGCTCATCATCCGGAGACAGCGGAAGCTTAAGTACGGATGAAAAAGACGCGATAGGTGAGATATCCAACATATGTATGGGTACCGCGGCAACTACCCTTTATTCCTTAGTTAATCAAAAGGTTGTAATTACCACCCCTGTTGTAGATGTAACGACATGGGATGATATGACAAAAGAATATGCGAGACCTTGTGTTTTTATCAATATAAACTATAAAGAGGGTATTGATGGAAACAACGTATTGATTCTTAAAGAAGAAGATGTTAAAGTTATCACAGATTTGATGATGGGCGGTGACGGATTAAATCCTTCTCCGGAATTAACAGACTTGCATATCAGTGCAATATGCGAGGCCATGAATCAGATGATGGGTTCATCGGCTACATCCCTTTCATCAATGCTTAATTGTAAGGTTGATATAAGCCCACCTGAAGCTGAGCTTATAGATATGGCGGGGAGCATAGATCCTTCAAAGATTTCAACCTTTATAAACGGTGAATTTGTTAATGTAACTTTCAGGATGACGATAGGAGAGCTTGTTGATAGCACGATAATGCAGCTTTATCCTATAGATCTTGCAAAGGAATTATATAAGAAGTTTTCAAGCGGGGAAGAAGATGTGGTTGAACCGCCTAAGGCACAGGCTCCACCACAACCGACTCCACAACCGGCACCGCAGCAACAGCAGGCTCCACAGCAAATGCAACAGCCGATGATGGATCAGTCGATGATGGGACAGCCGATGATGATGCAGCAACCTATGATGATGCAGCAGCCGATGATGGGACAGGATGTAAATGTACAAAATGTACAGTTTAAAGCATTTAATCCGATGCCGAATCCTGTATTACAGCAGGAAAACATCGATTTGATTATGGATGTTCCGCTTGATGTATCAGTTGTACTTGGTCGAACCAAGAAATCAATAAAAGAGATTCTTGAATTTGCACCGGGAACAATTATTGAACTTAACAGGCTTGCCGGCGAACCGATTGATGTTATAGTAAATCAGAAATTGGTTGCAAAAGGCGAGGTTGTAGTTATAGAAGAAAGTTTTGGTATAAGAATTACCGATATAATAAAGGAAAAAATGTAAAAGGAGTATAATTTTATGGCAAAGAGTATACTTATATGTGATGATGCAGCATTTATGAGAATGATGATTAAGGATATTTTAACCAAGAACGGTTATAATATCGCAGGTGAGGCCGAGAATGGTGCAAAGGCTGTTGAGAAATACGAGGAAACCAAGCCTGATCTTGTACTTATGGATATTACCATGCCTGAAATGGATGGTATCCAGGCTCTTAAGAAAATCAAGGAGAAGGATCCTAACGCAAGCGTTGTAATGTGTTCAGCTATGGGTCAGCAGGCTATGGTTATTGAATCAATTCAGTCCGGAGCAAGAGACTTTATAGTTAAGCCTTTCCAGCCTGATCGTGTTATTGAAGCAGTTAAAAAGGCAGTAGAATAGTATGATAATTTTTCTTACAGGCAGAAGCTACGGAGGTTGGCAATCATTTGTCAATATTCTTTCGTTGCTGCTTATCTTTGCTCTGGTAGTAGTCATGGCTTATTTCTCGACAAAGTTTGTAGCAAAGCTTCAGGCCAATAACATTAACAATAAGTCTAATATTAAGATTGTTGAATCCTATAGGCTGGGCAATAATAAATTTATTGCCATAGTTAAGATTGGAAAGAATTATTATGCCATAGCCTTGGGCAAAGAGGAAGTAACTCTGATTGATAAGCTCGATGAAGAAGGTCTTAAGATTAATAATGAGGGTACTTCCGAAAATGCTGACGGAACTCCCGTGAAGTTGGACTTCAAGGATGTTTTGTCAAAAATTAAAAATAAAAAATCAAAAGATGATGAGGACGCAAAGTAGGTAGAAAGATGAGATTTAGAGGGCTTCGTAAGTTAATTATATTATTATTAATACCGATTGCTTTAGCTGTCTTTATTTCAGGAACAAATACATATGCTACCGGAGTTACCCCGGATACAGATCCCGAGGAAGGTGTGGAAAATGCTGTTACCGACGATGAAAATGACGGCTTTTCCGTCGGTTTGACGCTTGACTCGAATTCCGACGAGACAAGACTTGCCGGAACACTTAGGATGCTTTTGGTAATTACGGTAATTTCAATAGCTCCATCAATATTAGTTATGCTGACATCGTTCACCAGAATAATTGTCGTTTTGCACTTTGTAAGGACGGCAGTCGGAACGCAATCGTCACCGCCTAATAATGTATTGATTGGGCTTTCGTTGTTTTTAACACTTTTTATAATGAGCCCTGTATTTGTTAAGATTAATGATGAAGCCATAAAGCCTTTGTCTGCACAGGAAATAACACAGGAAGAGGCTGTTGAAAAGGCTGTTACTCCTTTAAGGGAGTTCATGTTAAGACAGGTAAGACAGGATGATTTGAGACTGTTTATGGACATTGCCAGGATGGATACGGTTGATGATGTGAATGAAATTCCTACGACTGTTATTATCCCTGCATTTATTATA
>JAFSZR010000081.1 GCA_017459135.1 Lachnospiraceae bacterium
TTCCGAAGCCTGTACCTGAAGTACTTTGAGCAAGCTGATGTTTTATGGTATCTTTAAGATAATCCATATCAGCTTTAAGAATTGCTCTTTCTTCCGCAGCTCTGTGTCTGCGTTTTACCTTTTCAAGCTCTTCCTCGCTCATATGAGGATCCAGTATTTCCATATCCTCAAGCATTTCCATGGCCTCTTCCATCTGTCTTAACGCTTCTTCAGAAAGCTCGGCAATCTTCTCGTTAAGCTCCGCCATCATTTCCTCGGTGATTTCCTCGTTTTTCTCTTTTAACTCTTCGTGTATCTGCTCGTATGCTTCTTCTCGTGCTTCGAAGATTTCATCCTCCGCTTCGGATACTTCATCTTCTTTTTCGGAAACAAGCTGACTGTTTATATCGGATGCAGAATCCTTTAACTCATCGAATCTCTCATCCCTTTTTCTTACAGCCTCAGCCATTTCCTCCTGCTCGATATTATGCTTCTTCTTTCTTGCCGCCATCTCCATACGTGTAGCATGAGTAAGTGCTACCCGTAATTCATCCGAATCTCCGTCATTGTTCGCTATCTTTCTTTTAATTTCAATCACCTTACGCTTTGCACAAAGCATAGCCTGACCTGCCGTAAGCGAATTTTTTGCACGAAGAATCTTATTGGAAATTTCTTTGTAATTGTAGTTAAGCCGTTTTTTTATCTTCGGCTTATCCTTATCGGAAGTCTTCGTCATCTCCCAAATATCTTTCAGTTTGCCATCCTTTGAGTAGACAGAGTATTGATTCTCTTTATTTTTGTTATTATTATCAAGATTTCTGAGCATTACTCTCATCTGCTTAAGATTTGACATCTTCTCGTCTTTTTGCATACTTTCGTAAGAATTGTTAATCTCTGACGACATGGAGTTTCCGTTTGACTTCTGATATCCGTTTAAATATGAAGTTTTAGATAAAAACCCAACATTCATTCTTCAACCCTCCCTGGTCATATAAACGAAATCCTTTTCGTCATAAATACTTATGGAACAATGTTAAATAAAGCTTTCAAATTCAAACCCAAAAGCAGGCAGACGCCAAGTTATTAAATTAAAAAACAAGGAATACAAATAAGACTTATAATACAAGCCAAAAAAGACGTTTTTACACGTTAGAATAAAAATATAATGCCGGTCTTCCGTGACCTTCTTATATAAATCCATTTATATACGTAAATTATACTACAATATACATTGAAATACAAGAACCATTCACAACAAAAAATGTACGTAAAAGCAAAAACTTTGATAGTATAATTGTTTTGCATTATATTTTATAAGCCATCCGAATATCATTTATTTTTTTGTTAAATCAGCATCATATTCGTAGGCACCGCCATTTGCAAAGGTGGTTTTTATATGAAGTGTAAGAATGCTTCCGTCATACTCATAAGTTCCACCGCACGAATCGATACCAAGCTTGTTGTCGGTAGGAATATTAACACTAAACGAATTGCCATTTTCAACAAGCGTAAAGGAATAGCTTTCTTCATATGCACCCTGAACAAATGTATAAACTCCGCTTCCGTCGGTATTAATATCCACGGTAAGTGCAATATCACTTCCTCCACCTACAGGCTTACCTTTTCCCGACCAGCTTCCGGCAAGCTCATCAAATATTGACAAAGCACCATTGCCTGACGTGTCATTATCTTCTGTTGTAACAGCCGGTGCACCGCCTGCATTTGCAGCCGCTTCACTTACAGCTTTTTCATCACCTACACAAAGCATAAGTTTATCGTACTCCGTATCGTCTGCGGTTTTATAAAGCATACACATCATAGGCTGTGTCTGGGCATCCTCAAAGCCGTTCGCATCACTATATACAATATCCGGATAATTGTAACGAACCAGCTCATATGTATTTCCGTATACATCTGCCAAAACAAATTCTTTCATACTATCCATGGTGATTTGATTAGTCTGAATAGGTGAAGCGGTAGCTATAACAACCACCATTGCAAAATTATTTCCGTAAAGAGTTGAATATCCCTCCATGGGAACAGTAACACCGGAAAAATTAAAGTCAGATAAACTGACGGCATCTATGCTTTCAACCCTAAGACCATATCCCTGCCAGTTAATTACACACGGCAGCCCCTCCAACGAATTTGAATTTTCTTCCGTAGTTGCTTCCGTGGTTGTTGCTTCTGTTGTTTTTTCTGTCGTTTCATTTTTCTTCCAATCTATGGAATTATTTTCCGACTCATTATTTTTTTTACAACCGCATAACAAAAACATAAATACTAATGATAATATAATAGCTTTTTTCATCTCTTCATCCTCCTAAATTCACCTTTAAAGCATTTCGATTCTGTAACATAATAATTACCGATCGAATAATTAAATAATTTGTTGATTTTGATTGTTGTCACAATAATAATATTCAGGCTTTAAATTTATATATTTTTTTCTCTTAACTATATAAATAACGATTAGTACCACAATAACAATCGCCATAAAAACAAACCATTCCCAAATTCCTCCACCGAAGGTTTGGCTCATACTTTCTTTATATATTTCCCGTGCTCTTTCGGCGCTTACAACATTGTTTTTTAAATCCTTATGATATTCTCCGAGAATAACAATGTAATTAATAAGCGGCGGAAGCACGGCAATCAACGCGGCAATCACAATAAGTATGATTTTGGGCGGATTCTTTTTTTGCTTTTTATTGCAGAACGGACATGTATGCTCAAGCGAATATTTTGCCCAGCCTCTTTTATTTTCGTAATACTTTCTCTTTACATTTGTTCTGTATTGAAAATCCGTAAGCTTCCCTTGCAAAGTCTCATTTGTACATGAGATAAGCGGAAAAGAATACCAATCCGTTTGTTTTTTACATTTCTTACATGTAAAACGATAGTATATCGGCATTTTTACCATTTCACCCCATGCACGCTTATCCGCAGAACGGTTTTTCAGTGCTGTTAAGCTTGCTTCATTTGAAAGCCCGAGTGAAAGAATACTTTTATTTATTCCCGACGAAGCGATTTTTAAAAACACACTTCCAAAAAGCGGAAATAAAATCCATATAAACGTAGCAATCATATTGCCCGCAAAGCCGCCTACTCCTTTGGAAAAAAAGATTGATAATACTGCTGTTGCCGCCATGGCAACAAGATATGAAACAATTCCTTTTTTCGGAAGTTTTTTTAACTCATTATTAACCGGTACAAGCATGGTTTTGTTAATGTTGTAACCGTTTGGTATATGCTCGGGGATAAGCTCTCGAAATATTGCCATTCATCTGCTCCTTTTTTATTATTCTAAATATAAAACTGTATAATTTCATATTACATATTTTTATATTTCATATAATTTTATCAAATAGCATTTAAAAAAAGGTGGTCTGCCAGACCACCTTTTTACATAATTGTATATCATTATTATTGTTTTTTGCTTTCAAAAACCCTGTCAGTATTGGCAAGGATAAGTGCGACATCACCAATCGTTAAATCTCCCGGACGGTTTACACCTGTTAAAATACCTGTATCCTCTGCAAACGAGACAGCGACACGAACACCGGGATAATGACCGTCATCATCCTTCAGGCTCGACCAGTCCGCCACAATGGAAGGGTCATAAGCCTTAACAGCCGCATAGACCATAATATCTCTGTCTATCGTCTGGGCATTATCCCAGCCCCATGGAAGAAAGTATTCATCACTTTCCTGCGGCATATCCATATTTATTCCGTATACGTAGTCCCTGTCAAGACCGTATATTGAAATCATTATCTCACGTAAATCCCCGATTGTCGCTATATCATCTATTTCATCAAATAAATCCGTGTCATATTTTTCCTTCATATAACTGACTGCATCATTTATTCGTTCTTCATCAGACATATACGCCGGAATTGCATCATCCGAAAACGGCGAATATGTTATTTTCTGATATATTTTTATACCTCCGAATAAAAGCAGCCCGGCACACAGGATAATACCCGCTGTTATTGAAACAATTTTAATCCCCTGAGATTTAGGATTCGCCTTAAGAAGCGCTTTCTTAATATCATCAACATCATCAAATCTGTCCTTAGGGTCAAAGGCTGTACATTTTTCAATAATTTTCTCAAGCGGACGATATACCTTTATATTCTTGTTTTCCCTTGTACTTCCCGTAAGAAGGAACCTAAGAAGTATTCCGAGAGAATAAATATCCGTACGGGCATCAGTCTGTGAAAAGCCGTATTGTTCAGGCGGCGCATAAGCAACAGTACCGATAAATATCGTGTCGGTATCACTGCCGCTTTGATATTCACGCGCGATATCAAAATCAATTAACGCAACACCCCCGTCCGGCCGAATTATAATATTCTGAGGCTTTATATCCCGGTGAATAATCGGATTTTTCCGATGATGAAGAGTGCCGAGTATATCACAAATTTTGACACATATTTTTTTAATCTCATTCTCCGACAAATCATTTAAGAAAGCATATTCATCAAGCGTTTGTCCTTCAATATATTCACGCACAGCCACGTACATAATATCATTTTCAAAGGTACCGATATGCTTCGGAAGTCCATCATAGAAAAGCTCACTTAATATATCCTTCTTAATGTCAATTTTAAGCCGTTCTTTATAATAACATTTTGCAATATATTTTGCTTCTTCCCTGTCCTGTACCAAAAATGTATCTATTCCGTTTCTCTCCGCCAGACATTCCATTATGTTGTACTGATTTAAAAAATCAGCAGGATAATGATATTCATCATAAGCATTATTAAGATTTTCCAAAAGCTCTTTACTGTTCATGCTTTTTACCTCCGAGAATAGGAAGCTTATTATCATACAAAGCAATTTGCAATTCTTCCAAAGGTTTATGATCATTCAAAAAAAACGCAATTACCGCATCACGTTTAACCTTTGGATGAAGCGGTGTATGGCGGGATATTTTAAGTAGCTGCTGCGTTTCATCAACGGACATGCCAAAACCAAATGCAAGCTGTAGAACAGTATCACGTGACGGATTACGTTTACCCGAAAAAAGACGATGTCCGAAAGAGGTATCAATATTGCTTCTCTTTATTATTTTTTCAGCCTTTTCTCCCTTTGACTCACATAGTTTTGTAATATATTCCGAAAATGTTATCTGATTTATAAAACTGTCATTTTCCGATAAATATGAATTTACTGTTGGTGCCTGAAAAAGCTTTGCCCAAAGCTCTATAGTAGAATAAGACTTAGATTTATCCATTATCGTTTCTCCTTTTTTTTACTATATCAAAAACTTGTTTATTCATAATATCTTTTAATTTGATAAATCAGCACGTTTCTTTCCAACGAGGCAGGTTCTGTTTCCAGCCATTTCAAAGCATTATCTTTATCAAGCTTAAATCCTTCTCCAAAATAATCAAACATTTCCTGATGTGAACCGCTGAAAGGTCTTGCTATAACTCTTTTTACATTTTCTTCCATTGAGAAATTCTTATTATATGATACATTCGCCGTTAAAAGCGATTTTCCGTTATCAAAAACAGGTGCTGCCTTAAAGCCTTTATTTGTTCCCAACAATGCAAGATTATTTACATGTCTGTCATCATTTAGTGTTATTCTGTCTAAAGTAAATATCTTTTTAAAATAATCCGATATATCATAACCTGTGCTTTTCTTAACAAAATCTACGGTATATTCTATCCTTTTACCGACATTATCAAATTTTCCCAATACTTCCGCAAGATTATGGCCTGTTTCATTATGATATAATCTGTACAAGGTAATCAGTTCTTCATCTTCATTTTTTATAAAGTCTTTACTTCTGCAACCTTTTTTTCCGTTAATAAATCCCTGTTCATATAATACAAATTCATTCTCATCAAGTCTGGAAAAAGTGAGTAATTTTGACACCAAATATTCACACAAGCCCTCATTTCCTTTTGAATCAAGCTTATACCAATATCCGTCTTTTTTATACTTAATCTGAGTTCCCTCCGAGGTTCCTTCCTGAGTTACAATATATTTTTCATCAATGGAAATATCAAACATATTTACCTCCTTGATAATCCCCTATCTTACCAACACATCTTCGGCTGTAATCTTTTCACCAGGGAAACGAATCCAAATATAATCGTTAAACGAAACACCATGTGTTCTTTTTACGATTTCCAAAGGATTATACTCATTAAGTCCAAGTGCCTTAAGCTTACTGTGTATATCCGGTCTTCCTTCTTCAAAGCATCTTAGTCGTAATACTTCATTCAACTGATGTCTCGTTATATTCTCACCTGAAAATATTTGTCTGATAGGGTGAATAATATATCTTGACACATGAACCTTGGATTTATTTACCGAAACTCTGGCAGAAAGATCATTTTTCCAAAAGACCTCAAAGCTGTACTTTTCATTATATGACTCATTTAGATACTGCTTATATAAAGCATCTTTTTCTTTACCCAGACAATCAATTAAAAATCTTAATTCCTCAGCTCTGTCATTCAAATCTCTCCTGCTTTGGATTTCAATCTCTGTTTCACAAGCTGCACCCGGATATACTCTTCCCAATGATTTATTTTTAATTATGTCGTCTTCTCTCCACTGTTCGTAATAATATTTAACTCCATTTATTTTTTTAACAACAATGCTGCTTGATTTTGAACCAATCGAATCAAGCTTATTTTCAATACATTTTAATTCACTCGCATATTCTTTATATCTATCTTCAAATAAATCATATAATTCCTTAACTTTATCCATACAATCACCCTTTTTTGTTGTTATATGTACTTTTTAACATACATTACAGTAAATGTCAAGTTGTTGTATGTTACAGATAATTCATCTAATCATACAAATTCTCCACGGTTATTACCTTTGTCTTCACTTCATCACTGTCGATGAAGCTTGCATTAACGGTTACGGATGCTGTATCGGCTGTTTCACCGTTATAAATCTGTAATGTAAGAAGCGTTGGATATTCGATAATTTTTCCAAAAGCATTATCATTGTATCCTTCATTAAACATTACATCTATGGTTTTATAATCAGAGCTTAATGAAACTATCCTGTAACCGACCATACCGTCAAGTGCCAAAAAAGAATAGTTGTTAAACAAATTAACTAAGCTTTTAACAGCCTTCTTTCTTTGTTTTTCCGTAAAATATATAACAATATTTTTATCTTCCAAGTATGCTTTTTTGCAATAATCGGAGCCTAATGAGTTTATTAAATGTTTTGCGTATTTCTCGTAATCTTCATCTGCCCAGTTTTTATCAGATTCACCTGCAAAAATAACAATGGGCACTTCATATCTTTGTGTCTTATTTTTAATTATTACGAAGGTGATAACCAAAACTGCAGTGATTAAAGCTATAAAACCTGATATTAATATTATTTTCTTCTTTTTACTCATAATTAATTTCTCCCATTCCAGTATTCATTAACAAGATTCCTGTAGCCCCACTCTTTGAGCTTATCATATGATATCTTGTAATTGCCCTTATAATGTCTGCCGGTTACACAAAAGCGAATGTAACGCTGCATATAATCATCTATTGTTTTTAAGCCCTTATCGGTTGTAATGCACGGAAAAAACCACCTGCTCCAAGAAAAACCCGAACCGTTTTTATCACGATAATAATCATCAAACAGCTTTTTATTCATAGCTTTAATAAAAGCTCTTGCTGCCCTCTCACCGGAATGATTATTTTTATTTGCCCAACGCCTTAACGCATGTGCTTTTCTCTTTATCTTGGCTTTCAGCTTATTTACGGTGTTTTCGGACAAATCAACCTCACCGTTATTATAAGAAAAACCAAGAAATTCAAATGTTTCTTTTGGTTTACATAACTTCACTTTCTTAGGATTAAGCACAAGCTTGTTTTCATCTACTATCGCATATATTCTCTGCTGATATTTTTTTATCTCTTCCTCACTGTCGTCAAAAATAAGAATGTCATCAGAATATCTGAAATATAATGCATTTTCATTTTCAAAAAGCTTATCCATATCAAAAAGATAAACATTTGCAAGAAAAGGCGATATAGGTATACCTGCCATAGCACCACGCTTTTCGGTTATGATAAGCGGTTCGTCTTCGGTTTTATCATTCTTTAAATCAACATATGCCTTATCAAGTGTAAGAAGCTTTTTTAAAAAAACAAATAACTCTTCATCATTATTTTTAATAAATCCAA
>JAFSZR010000082.1 GCA_017459135.1 Lachnospiraceae bacterium
ATAAATGTCGATTTACCGACATTCGGAATTCCGACTACCATTGCTCTTATAGGTCTTCCGATTATTCCTCTTTTCCTGTCTCTTTCGATTTTCTCACGACAAGCTTCCTTAACCTTATCGGTTATAAGTTTCATACCTGTATTTTTTCTTGAATCAAGACAAACTACAAAAAAGCCTTTATCCTTGTAATAGTTTTCCCACTCCGCAGTAACCGACGGATCGGCCAAATCGGATTTATTCAGAAGAATCAATCTGAATTTGTTCTTTGCCAACTCGTCAATATCCGGATTTTTACTGCTCATTGGTATACGTGCATCCAAAAGCTCTATTACTATATCAATAAGCTTAATATCTTCCTGCATCATACGTTTAGCTTTAGTCATATGACCGGGATACCATTGTATATTTGTCTTATCCTTCTTTATTTTTTCATTAGAATTATCCATAATCAATTTATCCTATTAATAATAAATTACTTTACCTTACCTTTATCCTTCTTAGGTCTGTAAATGCTTACAACTTTACCTTTTATTTCACTTTTACTTATAATACCGACATTTGTAAATCTAGAATCCTCGCTGTTATTGACATTGTCACCGAGAACAAAATACTCATTTTTCCCAAGAGAAATCTTATCGGCAGCCAACCCCGGATTTATTATCGAAGCTTCAATCGGAATATCCTTTAATTGTTCATCATTGATAAATACCCGGCCATTAATAATCTGTACACTTTCGCCGGGTAATCCGATTACTCTTTTTATATCATAATATGAATCCGAATCAACCTTTGAATATACAACGATATCATATCTTTTAATATCATGAAATCTATAATCAAGCTTATTTACAATGACTGTCTGCCCATCCTTCAAAACCGGATTCATGGAAGGTCCTACAACCTCAACCGTCTGATAGCAAAATGTAACAAAAGCATATCCCGTAATTACTGCTATAAGTATAAGAATAATCCAATTAATGATTTTTTTAAAAAATCTTCTGACTTTATTATTTTTCATAAATTTTCCTTACTCGTTTTAATAAAAATGACTGGAGTTACTAGCTCCAGCCATTATGATTTGCAAATTATTTTACAAGTTCTTTAACCTTTGCTTTCTTACCAACTCTGTCACGTAAGTAATTAAGCTTAGCTCTTCTGACTTTACCTCTTCTGATAACTTCAATCTTCTCGATAGTCGGTGAATGAAGCGGCCATGTTTTCTCAACACCTACACCGTTAGAATTCTTTCTAACTGTAAATGTCTCTCTGCAGCTTCCACCCTGTCTCTTAAGAACAGTTCCTTCAAAAGCCTGAACTCTTTCTCTGTTACCCTCTTTAATCTTAGCATACACCTTAACAGTATCACCAACATTAAAATCAGCAACTTCCTTAATCTGTGCATCCTCGATGCTCTTAATGATTTCATTTGCGCTCATTTGTGTGACCTCCTAACAAATTTAGACGTTCTTATGCACGCACTGCACAGAGGACCATCCGTTATTCACAACTATGATAATATAACATAATGTTTTTAATAAATCAAGCAAAAACTATATTTTTTTATAAAAAAATGTTTTTAACAACTCAAAACCGATATCTCTTGGCTTTAATATCTGCTCTGTACTACCGATAAAGAGCAATCCGTCCTTCTTCAGAGAATCTCTGAATTGTGCATATACCTTATCTTTAGCCTCATCTGTAAAGTAAATAACAACATTACGACATACAATCGTATCAACATTCGAGAAATAAGCATCTTCCAGAAGATTATGCTTCTTAAAATTAATTCTCTTTTTGATATCATCGGAAACCTTATACTGGTGTTCGTCAAGCTTGGTAAAATACTTATCAAGGTAAACCTTTGGTAAATCAACCAAACTCTTATCCGAATAAATACCTTCTTTTGCAAATTTTAGAACTTCTTCATCAATATCAGTTGCAATTACATTAAAATCAGCAAAAGGCATATGCTCAGCAAGTATCATAGCTATAGTGTACGGTTCATCACCTGTTGAACAGGCCGCACTCCATATAGTTAAATTCTTACCGAAATTTTTCATAAGATAAGGAACAACCTCTTTATCAAAGTTTTCCCACTGAGCCGGATTACGATAAAATTGAGAAACATTAATGGTAAGATATGTAACAAAGGTATGAAGCAGTTCTTCATCCTGCCTCATACCTTTAAAGAAATCTTCAAAACCACTAAAACCCTTACGTGCAATGAGGGACTCAATTCTTCTCTTCATCTGGCGTTCCTTATACAAATCGAGATTGATGTTTGTTATACGATAAACATCTTTCTTAAACTCTTCGTAATCGTAACCCATAATAGCACCTCGGTTAATAATTTTTACTCTTCTGTATTCTCAGCCTCATCAGCAACAGCTTCATCGGCATCCTCATCCTTAGCTGAATCATTGTTAAGAGCTTTTATACTAAGGCTAATCTTCTTATCAGCCTCTTTGAAATCAACTATCTTTGCTGTGATTTCCTGACCGATCTTAAATACATCTTCAGGCTTCTCAACATGCTCCGTTGAAATCTGTGAAACATGAAGTAAAGCATCTACACCCTGCTCAAGCTCAACAAAAGCACCGAAAGCTGTCATTCTTGCAATCTTACCGGTAACAACATTACCGATAGCATACTTCTCGCTTGCGTTAAGCCATGGATTTGTATCATCAAACTTAAGACTTAATGCAATCTTGTCACCGTTAATCTCTTTGATAAATGCCTTAACGGTTTCTCCAACCTTAACAACGCTCTTAGGATCGTCGATTCTTCCCCATGACATCTCTGATATATGAAGAAGACCGTCTGCTCCGCCTAAATCAACAAATGCACCGAAAGGAGTTACATTCTTAACAACACCTTCAACTACATCTCCGACCTTTATTGAATCAAAGAGCTTCTTTGAAGCCTCAGCCTTAGCTGCTGAAACAATCTTCTTTCTGTTACCGATAACTCTTCTCTTCTTAGGATTGAACTCAGTTAAAACAAATTCAATCTCCTGATCCATATATTTATCAAGATTCTTCTCAAAGGTATCTGAAACAAGACTTGCAGGAATGAATACCTTGCACTCATCAACTGTTACGCTTAATCCGCCTTCACGAACCTCAGTAACCTTACCCTTGATAACCTCTTCATTGTTAAATGATTCTTCAAGCTTCTCATAAGCTTTCTCGGCAGCTACTCTCTTATATGAAAGTAATACCTGTCCCTCACCGTCGTTTGTCTTAATAACCTTTACAGTGATAGGATCTCCAACCTTAGCTACGGTTGTTAAATCTAAATTAGGTGTATTAGAATATTCGTTTCTGGTAATGATACCATCGGACTTATACTGGATATCAACGATAATCTCATCAGGCTTAACACCAATGATTTTACCCTCAACCACACTACCTGTCCTAATTTTGTTTTCGTTTTCCTCCGACTGTTTTAATAACTCTTCAAAACTTAATTCCGACATACTGTCATGAACCTCCTTAATAATATTATTTGGGGTAGATGCCCCAGCCGTAATACCTACCCTCTTAGCGGATTCAATAACAGTTAAATCCAAGTCAACGAGTGTCTGAATATAGTAAGTATTTTTGCATTGTTTTTTGCTTATCTCATAAAGCTTTTGTGTGTTTGAGCTATGCTTGCCACCTATTACAATCATAGCATCAACTTCCGATGCAAGCTTATCTGCATCCTTCTGTCTTACCTCCGTAGCATTACAGATGGTACTATAAACACGAATATTATAATCTTTTTTTTCAAAAAATTCAACTAAATCTTTAAATTTTCTGTTATTAAATGTCGTTTGAGAGACTAAAACCAACTCTCCTTGTAGTTTTTCGGCACATTCCGCCGCTTTGTTAATACTGTCAATAATAATAGGTTCATTATTACACCAGCCGATTATACCCTGTACTTCCGGATGATTTTCATCACCTGTTATTATTACGGTCTTTCCGTCTTTGCTTTCTTCATCAACGATATTATGAATTTTTTTTACAAATGGGCAAGTTGCATCAATAAGTTCAAAACCGGCTTCCTTTATCTTATCATATACAACCTTACCTACACCGTGTGACCTTATTACAATTTTATAGGTTACATCATTTTCCTTATTTTGGCTTAATCTATCCAAAGAATCTTCGTCTTCAAGAATATCAACACCTTTTGATGCCAAATCATTTACAACTTCTTCGTTATGAATGATAGGACCGAATGTAAAAACCTTTGTTTTATCATCTTTATTGTTAACCTGTTCGTAAACCGTATCAACGGCACGTTTTACGCCAAAACAAAATCCGGCGGACTTTGCAATTATAACTTCTCTCATTTACAAATAACCTCATGTCATATTACAAATCAAACAAGATATAAAAATAATACGCTTTTAACCTTCTAAGCAAGTGAAATAATTTTTTCAACAACTTCATCTATCGTCAAATCGGAGGTATCAAGATATACTGCATCATCAGCCTGCTTAAGTGGTGCAATTTCTCTGTGCATATCCTGATAATCTCTCTTTTCAATATCTTCGGCTATTTTATCAATATCCGGTTTTTCGCCTTTTTCCGTAAGCTGATCGAATCTTCTTTTTGCTCTTGTCATAACCGAAGCCGTAAGATATATTTTAAGCTCTGCATTCGGAAGTACAAATGTACCTATATCTCTTCCGTCCATGATAACATCATTTGCTGAGGCAATATCTCTTTGAAGATTAAGAAGTCTTTCCCTTACAGCCTTTTTCGTTGCAGCCTTTGAAGCCATATTTCCGACTTCCTCTCGTCTGATATCCGTACTTACATCTTTATCATTAAGATAAACATGCTGAATACCGTCTACGTGTTTAAGGCTGATATCTATATTGTCACAGGCATTTTTAACAGCCTCGTCGTCATCGACATCAATACCGTTTTCTATTATATAAAGAGCTATCGAACGATACATAGCCCCCGTATCCACATAGATAAAACCTTTCTTATCAGCCACAAGCTTGGCTATTGTACTTTTTCCGGCACCTGCAGGACCGTCAATTGCTATATTCATCTTCAATTCCTCCTACTATTCTTGCCGTACTCCATGCAATTTGAAGATTAAAGCCA
>JAFSZR010000083.1 GCA_017459135.1 Lachnospiraceae bacterium
GTATATCTTTCGGCATTTGTAAGCGTTTGTTTTCTGATAAAATAATCCGGAACCATATTCTTAAATGAATTGGTAACTTCAAAATAATATCCGAAAACTTTATTATATTTTATTCTGAGATTCTTTATTCCGCTTGCTTCTCGTTCTTCTTCCTCAAGATTTGCCAGCCAGTTTTTACACTCGCTTTTGGCAAGCTTAAGCTTATCTATTTCTTCCATATAGCCGGATTTAAATATACCGCCTTCTTTTACGGCAATCGGCGGTTCCTCTACTATGGCCGCATCAAGCATTTCATATAAATCGGTAAGCTCGTCCATATTTTTATATATTTCGTTAAAAACATCACAATCAAGCTCTTTTAAAAGATTCTTTATATCAGGTAAGTAAACAATCGAGTTCTTAAATGCAAGCATGTCTCTCGGATTGGCTGTCTTAAGAGAAATTCTTGTCATAAGACGTTCCAGATCGTAAATGGAATTAAGATATTCTCTTAACTCTTCTCTTGTGATTATATTGTTATTAAAGGATTCGATTGCATCAAATCTTTTTTCGATTAAATCAATATCTACAAGTGGTTGCTCTATAAATTCTCGTAGCTTACGGGCACCCATCGCAGTCTTGGTTTTATCAAGCACCCAAAGAAGAGACCCTTTCTTTTGCTTGTCGCGAAGCGTCTCTGTAAGCTCCAGATTTCTTCTTGTAGAGGAATCGATAATCATATAAGAATCAACTGAATAAAGCTCAATATGATTGATATGCTTAAGCGAATTCATCTGAGTATCATAAAGATACGAAAGCATGGCACCGGATGATACAACAAGTTCAGGAAAGTCATCAAGCCCAAGTCCGCTTATTGAAGAAATGTAAAAATGTCTCTTTAACAATTCTTCACCCGTAGCATAATCAAAATAATGCTCAGGCGCTTCGGAAACAGTTATATTAAGCTTATCAACGGTAAAATCAATATCTATGCCCGAATTAAGAAAAGTATCCTGATAGATTATTTCGGAAGGTTGATATTTGTTTATTTCGTCAATAACCTTTTCTGCCGTTGTAATGGTACATGTTTTAAATACACCTGTTGAAATATCCGCAACCGAAATGCCGTATTTAAAATTATAATAAGAAATACACATAAGGTAATTGTTTTTTGCTTCATCAAGCACTTCCGAAGACATATTGGTACCCGGTGTAACAATTCTTATTACTTCACGTTTAACCAGACCTTTTGCAAGCTTGGGATCTTCAACCTGCTCTCCTATAGCTACCTTATATCCTTTTTCTATAAGACGGTTAATATAAATATCCGCAGCATGATGCGGAACACCGCACATCGGCGCCCTTTCTTCGAGACCGCAATCCTTTCCTGTTAAAGTAAGTTCCAACTCCTTTGATGCGGTAAGAGCATCATCAAAAAACATCTCATAAAAGTCGCCAAGTCTGTAAAACAAAATACAGTCCTTATATTGCTCCTTTGTTTCCATATATTGTTCCATCATCGGCGATAGCTTGCCCATGAAAAAAGTCCTCCAAATCTAAAAAATTATACAATATCTTGTAAGTAAGGTTGGTTTAACCACAATTTTCATTATATATAAAAACTCCAAATAGTACAAGGACTTTTTTCACTCCCCTCCCTGATACCTCTGCTAACTAAAAAGGGTACTGTCATGATGGTTTCTGCTGACGATATAAACTTAAATATGACGTAAATAAAACACAGAGGGTAAGTTATAACATTGTCCGATTTGCGTTA